>JAEWEI010000227.1 GCA_023389545.1 Actinomycetes bacterium
GGCGTGCGACGGGGCTCCCGCTCCGGAGCGTGACAGGCCCGGTCGCGTGCCGTGCTCGGCTCGCCGCTGCGCGCGCCGGGCCACGAGCAGCGTGGCCACGCCAGCGGTGAAGACGACTCCCGAGGCCGCGAGGGCGAGCGGGCCGTCGCCCACGCGCAGCACCGCCGCGCCGAGGGCGGCGCCGGCGCCCATGGAGGCCACGGCGAGGAAGCGGTGCCGCCACTGGTGAGTGGTCTGTCGTCCGCCGCCCAGGCGGCTCTCCCGGGTGAGGTTGGCCAGGGTGTTGGTGACCACGACGGTGGTGATGTCGGTGTTCCCCACGGGCTTCACGGCGGCCACCTGGGCCCCCATCAGGGCGGCGAGCACAGCGGTGAGGCTGATCTGCCATCCGCGGCCCAGGTCTCCGAGCGCCGACCATGCGCCGACCAGGGCGAAGATGAGCACGGCGCCCACGCCGAGCACCCAGCCGCTGCGCGCCGGCAGCCCCACAGGGTGCCCGCGCCGCACGAGCCGGCCCCCGACCATCGAGCCGAGGGCGAAGCCGCCGAGCGCGAAGGCGTTGTTCAGCAGGGGGATGCCGCTCACGCCGACCAGCGAGAAGGCCAAGAACAGCACGTTGCCCGTCATGTTGCCGGTGAAGACGCCGTCGAGGGCCAGGTAGCTCACGGCGTCGATGGCGCCAGTGGCGGCGGTCAGCAGCAGCAGGCCGCTGGTGTACAGGCCGGCGGGGGTCGGGCGGGGCATCTGGAGTCCTTCAGCAACGTCACAAGCGAGACGGCACGCTAGCACCGGGGCGGGGAATATCCGGATGGCGTCCCGGGTTGGGCGGGTAGTTGAAGATTTGACGACTCCGGGAGGGGGTGGTTGAATGTTTGACAACGCCTCACCGTTCGACCCGTCGCAGAGCAGGAGCACCCACATGTCGCAGATGCAGTTCGGCATCTTCACCGTGGGGGACGTCACCACGGACCCCGTCACCGGCCACACGCCCACCGAGGCGGAGCGCATCAAGGCGACAGTCACCATCGCCAAGCACGCCGAAGAGGTCGGCCTCGACGTCTTCGCCACCGGCGAGCACCACAACCCGCCGTTCGTGCCGTCCTCGCCGACCACGCTGCTGGGCTACATCGCCGCGCAGACGGACCGGATCCTGCTGTCCACGTCCACCACACTGATCACCACCAACGACCCGGTGAAGATCGCCGAGGACTACGCCTACCTGCAGCACCTGGCGGACGGCCGCATGGACCTCATGATGGGCCGCGGCAACACCGGCCCGGTGTACCCCTGGTTCGGCAAGGACATCCGCCAGGGCATCAACCTGGCCATCGAGAACTACGCGCTTCTGCACCGGCTGTGGCGTGAGGACGTGGTCGACTGGCAGGGCAAGTTCCGCACCCCGCTGCAGTCCTTCACCTCCACGCCGCGCCCGCTCGACGACGTGCCGCCGTTCGTGTGGCACGGCTCGATCCGCAGCCCCGAGATCGCCGAGCAGGCCGCCTACTACGGCGACGGCTTCTTCCACAACAACATCTTCTGGCCCATCGAGCACACCCGGCAGATGGTCGAGCTGTACCGCCGCCGGTTCGAGCACTACGGCCACGGCCGGGCCGACCAGGCCATCGTCGGGCTCGGCGGCCAGGTGTTCATGCGGGCCAACAGCCAGGACGCGAAGCGCGAGTTCCGCCCGTACTTCGACAACGCGCCCGTCTACGGCCACGGCCCCTCGATGGAGGAGTTCACCGCCCAGACGCCCCTCACGGTCGGCAGCCCGCAGGAGGTCATCGACCGCTACGCCACCATGCGGCACGAGGTCGGCGACTACCAGCGCCAGCTCTTCCTCATGGACCACGCCGGCCTGCCGCTCAAGACGGTGCTCGAGCAGCTCGACCTGCTGGGCGGGGAGGTCGTGCCCGCGCTGCGCAAGGAGTTCGCCATCGGCCGTCCGGCGCATGTGCCCGACGCGCCCACCCACGCCGCCCGCGTCGCCGCCGCGGGGGACCGGCCGGCACGCGAGCGCGCGGTCCTCGTGGACGACGTCACCGGCGCCTCCCCGGAGGCGTCCCGATGAGCCGCCGCACCCTCGCAGTCGTGACGAGCGGGCTGCGCGAGCCGTCCTCCACCCGGCTCCTCGCCGACCGGCTCACCGCCGCCACCGTGCGCCAGCTCGACGCCCTGGGCGTCCAGGCCGACGTCGAGGTCGTCGAGGTGCGGCTGCTCGCCCACGACCTGACCAACATGCTCCTCACCGGCTTCGCCGCCGGGGGCCTGCGCGACGCCCTCGACACCGTGGCGCGGGCCGACGGGCTCATCGCCGTGACGCCGATCTTCTCTGGCTCGTTCTCCGGGCTGTTCAAGAACTTCTTCGACGTCACGGAGCAGGGCGCGCTCGCGGGCATGCCCGTGCTGCTGGGGGCGACCGCCGGCACCGCCCGGCACTCCCTGGCCCTCGACCACGCCATCCGGCCGCTGTTCGCGTACCTGCGGGCCATGACCGTGCCCACGGGCGTCTTCGCGGCCACAGCGGACTTCGGGGCATCGGCCCAGCAGGACGTGTCCGACGAGTCCGGGGCGCTGGACCGCCGCGTGGACCGGGCGGCCCGCGAGCTCGCGGAGCTCATGGCCGCGCGCGAGCCGCGCACGCCCACCGACCCGTTCGCGAACCCGACGTCCTTCGAGGACCTGCTTGCCGGCCGCTGAGCCGTGACGGCGTGGGCGCCCGCCCCTCGGCTGGCGCCCACGCCGTCGCTATGTTGAGCCAGTGGCAGACGACCTCACCCTCGCACTGGCCCAGACCACGCCCGTCCCCGGCGATCTGCTGGCCAACGTGGCGCACGCGCTGGACGTGGCCGACGCCGCCGCGGCTGAGGGGGCCCGGCTCCTGGTCTTCCCCGAGCTCTCGCTCATCGGCTACGACCTCGGGCTGCTGCACGACGAGGCGTGCTGGGCCTCGGGCGCGGACGACCCCCGCCTCAAGCCGTTGCGCGCACGGGCCCGTCGGCACGGGATGTGGATCGTGGCAGGAGCCCCGGTGCGCGAGCCCGGCGGAGCCCCCGTCATCGGATCGATCGTGCTGGGCCCCGCCGGACAAGGCCATGTGCACCCCAAGGCCCATGTGCACGGCTCCGAGGCGGGCTGGTTCACGGCGGGCGCCCCGCTGCCGCCGTTCGACGTGGACGGGTGGCGGGTCGCGCTCGCGGTGTGCTTCGACATGGCGCACCCCGGCCATGCGGCGTCGGCGGCCGCGGCAGGCGCGGAGCTGTACGTCTCGTCCTCGGTGTACGTCGAGGGCGAAGAGCGCCGCCACGACCTGCACCACGGAGCCCGCGCGATGGACCACCGCATGTACACGGCCATGGCCGGGCTCACGGGCCCGAGCGAGATCGGCACGGCCATCGGCGGCACCGCGGTGTGGGCGCCGGACGGTAGCCGGGTGGCGGGCCTCGACGGCCGCCCTGGGCTGCTGGTGCACCGCCTGCGGTCAGCCGAGATCGAGCGCCACCGTCCGCGGGGCCGCAAGCGGGGCTAGCCCCGCGCGTCTGGCGTGTCGAGCGCGTCGAGCACCAGGCGCGCCATCGCCATGTGGCCCGCTGCGTCCGGGTGGTACGGCGGCACGTTGAGCCCCGGGAAGAAGCCCTCGACCCACGGCACTGGCGAACCCGCATGGTGCTCCCGGCTCGCGGCGGACGCCCGGACGAGCAAGGCCCCGTGCTCGCGGGCCGCAGCGGCTGTCGCGTCCTCGAGGGCATGCGCCACATGCCACAAGAACTCCTGCTCGTCGGCGGTGATCGGCGCCTCGGGCGCCTCCGTGCCCTGCGGCGGCAGCACCGTGAGGTAGTCGACGAGCACCACGCGCGCGAGCGGGGAGTGCACCCGCACCGCGGAAAGCACATCACCGAGCCGCGGACCGATGCCGCGCAGCGACTCCTCGATGCGAGCCCTGTCGACGGGCTGCGGCGTCGGCGACGCGAGGCTGCCCCGGCCGTGCGGGAGCTGTCCGCGCTCGGCGGCGTGCACCGCCGACCACGACCTGAGCGCGGCGAAGAAGCCGACGTCGTTCGCGCCCGCGGTCACGGTCACCAGGCTCGTGTCCGGCAGCAGCGCGTCGACCTGCCGCGGCAGCGGCGCCCCGCGCACGCCCGCCGACTCGGGGATGTCGATCAGATCGTCGATCGACGCGCCCCGGCACGTCACGTCGGTCAGCGCCAGGCCGAGCTCGCCCGCCACGAGGTGCGGGTAGTTGCCGTCCGAGCGGGCGCACTCCACGTCGACCGTCACGGGGATGCCGGGGCCCGCCGCGAACGAGTCGCCGAGCGCGACGTAGCCACTGCCCACTGGGAGGAAGTCAGGTCGGCCCGTCACCTCCCCAGGTCTACGCCGTCCCCCTGGGCGCCGCATCCGCAGCGCGATCGCGCGGACTCGAGGGCGCCGACCTAGCCTGGGGGGACTGCGGCGGGCCACGGGCGGACGTGGCGCGCGCACCTCGGGCCGGGTCCGGAGGGCGGTGCGGCCGTTGGGAGGCTGCCCGTGCTGCACGCGCTGCACGCCGACCAGCGGCGGCTCGACCTCGCGCTCATGCTCGTCCTCACGTTCACCACGGGGATGATCGACGCTGTCGGCTACCTGGGCCTGGACTTCATCTTCGCCGGGAACATGACGGGCAACGTGCTCATCCTCGGGATGGGCCTGGGCAAGGCCGCGGATGTGCCGGTGGCGGGCCCGGCGCTGGCGCTGCTCATGTTCGGCGTGGGGGCGACCATCGGCGGCCGGCTGCTGCGCGGCAGCCCGCAGGCCTGGGGGCGGGGGACCACGACGGCCGTCGCCGTGACGGGCGCCGCGACGGCGGGCGCCGCACTGCTGTTCGTGCTGCTGCCCGGCGCGGCCTCCGAGCCGGCTCCGCGCTCGGTGGCCGTCGCGCTGCTCAGCGGGGCGATGGGCCTGCAGGCCGCCGCGGCGCGCCAGCTCGGCGTGGCGGACGTGACCACTGTGGTGGTGACCTCCACCC
>JAEWEI010000229.1 GCA_023389545.1 Actinomycetes bacterium
GCGCCGCCCTTGCCGGACGACGCACCCTTGCCGGACGCGCGCCGCTGAGCCCCCGACCCGCGCTGAGCCCCCGACCCGCGCTGAGCCCCCGACTCGCCGCCGGTCGCCGCGGCCGCGGCCACGGATCCCCGCCCCCGCGAGCTGTTCACCGTGCGCCCGCGCACGATCCCCACGAGCTCCTCCACCAGGTCGGTGGTGCGCTCCTCGACCCACGCGAGCGCCACCGACGAGGTGGGGGCCTCGGGGACGGGCCGGTACGTGACGTCGCGCCGGTGGTGCAGGCGCGCGAGCGACTGGGGCGCCACGAGCACGCCGACCCCGGCGGCGACGAGTGCCACAGCGTCGGCGGTCGTCGCGGGGGCCTCGACGTCCAGTCGCGTGCCCGGCGCGTCGTGCCAGTCGAGCGTGTCGTCGAGGGGCACCACGAGCAGCTCGTCGGCGAGGTCGTCGAGTGTGACCTCCTCGGCGGCGGTGAGAAGGTGGTCGCGCGGGACGATGACCACTGACGTCTCGGTGTACAGCGGGATGGCGCTCAGGCCCGCGCGGTCGATCGGCAGCCGCACCAGCGCGGCGTCGGCTCGGCCCTCGTGGAGCGCCCTGGCCTGGTCCTCGACCTCGGCGTGCACCAGCTCGAGCCGCACGTCTGGGAGGCGTTCGTTCCACCCCCGGACCCATTTCGCGGGGGTCGCCCCCGGGACCACGAGCAGCCGGAACGGCCCCTCGGTCGTACTCGAGCCGTGCTCGTCCACCCGCTGCCTCCGGTTCCGCGACCGGCAGTCGGTCGGCGTCGTGCCCGGCGTCTCCCGACGCGCGCGCTCCGGCCAGGTTACCGGCGGGCTCCGGCGACGACGTCGGGGCGATGACGTCGCGGGGCCGCGCGCTCGTTACCCTGGTGGCGTGAGCGCGCCCCGGAAGACCCAGACCATGAAGCCCTCGACTGCGGCGCAGAAGCTCGAGGTGTACCTGCCGGCGACGCCTGCCGAGTTCCAGGAGCGCGACATCTCGCGCGAGGAGCTGCAGGAGTTGCAGCGCACGCCCCCGCAGTGGCTCGTCGACCTGCGCAAGAACGGCCCGCACCCGCGCGGGGTCGTGGCAGCGCGCCTGCGGGTGTCCATCAGCGCCCTCGGCCGGCACGGCCTGACCGATCCCCTCACCACCGAGGAGATCGACGAGATCGTCCAGAACCCGCCGGAGTGGCTCTCGCGCGAGCGCGCCATCCAGGCCGAGGTGAAGCGCGAGGAGCGCCGTCTGAAGGAGCGCGACGCCGCTCGTCGCGCAAGCGGGGACAGCCCGCAGGCCTGACGCGGGAGCCCGGCTCAGCGCACGCGGCGCACCACCAGGTCGCGCACCTCGTGGCCGAGTCCCAGGCCCCGGCGCTCGAACTTCGTCACCGGGCGGTGCTCGGGGCGCGGGGCGAAGCCGCCCGACGGGTTCTCCAGGCCTGGGTCGGCGTCGAGCACCTCGAGCATCGACTCGGCGTACTCGAGCCAGTCGGTGGCGCAGTGCAGGGTCCCGCCCAGCGCGAGGCGTGAGCGCAGCAGCGCGACGTGCGCGCGCTGGATGATCCGGCGCTTGTGGTGCCTGGCCTTGGGCCAGGGGTCGGGGAAGAACACGTGCACGGCGTCGAGGCTCTGCTCGGGCAGCCGGCGTCGCACCAGGTCGAGCGCGTCACCGTGCGCGACCCGCACGTTGCGCAGGCCCTGGGACTCCACCAGGCCAAGCAGGTGCGCGATCCCGGGCAGGTGCGCCTCGACGGCCAGGTAGTCGCGGCCCGGATCGGCGGCGGCCATCGCGGCGGTGGCCTCGCCCATCCCGGAGCCGATCTCCAGCACCAACGGCGCCTGCCGGCCGAACAGCGCGGGGACGTCGAGCAGGCCGTCGGGGGTGAGCGGCATCGGGCCCTGCTCCGCGTCGTGCACGGAGAAGCCCAGCAACGGCCACAACCGGGCCAGCGCGTCCTCGCGGCCGGGGCCGAGCTGGCTGCGGCGCGGATGGAACGTGCGCACGGGCTCATGGGCGGAGGCGGAGACGTGGCGGAACGCGGCGGACGGGAGGGTCACGGTCGCCCAGCCTACGGACCTGGGCTGGGCGCGCGGCCCGGTGCGCTCAGGCGAGCGGGGGAGTGGGCTCCTCCTCGGTGGACATCAGGGCGAACGTCTCCCCGAACGGGCCGCGGATGACGGCCATCCGGCCGTAGGCGCTATCCGCCGCGGGGCTGGTCACCTCGCCGCCGAGCTGCGTGGCCAGGTCGGCGGTGGCGTCGGTGTCGGCCACCGCGAAGTAGGTGGTCCACGACGTCGGGACGTCGTCGGGGGCGTTGGCCGGGATGCCGCCCATGCCGCCTGCGATGTGCCCGCTGATCTCGAGCGTGTGGTACGTGAAGCCCGGCCCGCTCATGTCGCCGAACGCGTAGTCGAAAAGGTTGCCGTAGAACTCGCGCGCGGCGGGCACGTCCCGCGTCATGATCTCGTTCCACACGACAGTGCCGGGCTCGTTCACCACGTCGGCGCCGGTGTGCCCGCCGGACTGCCACAACCCGAAGACGGCCCCTGTCGGATCGGCGAGGATCGCGAGCACCCGGTCGGCGCCGCGCTCGTCGACACGCGCGACCTCCTCGAGGACCTGCCCCCCATGGGCCAGGCACCGCTGCACCGCCGCGTCGACGTCGTCTGTGGCCAGATACGTCATCCAGTGCGGCGGCGCCGATCCCGGCAGGAGCGTCCTGAAGGCCGCCGCCCGCCGCCCGCCGCGCAGGCACGTCGTGTAGTAGCCGGCCCCACGCCCGGCCTCCTCGAAGTCCCAGCCGAACAGCTTGCCGTAGAACCGCCGGGCGGCCTGCCGGTCGGGCACCCGCAGGTCCACCCACGCCGGAACGCCCTCGGGCCAGCGCGTCTCTCTGGTGCTCATCCCAGACCCCCCTGGTGAGACGGGCCCGTCAGACGCCGGGCCACCGTGCCATCACACACCGGAGCCGGGCACTCCACCACTGGGTCCGGGAGTGGGCATGAGCAGACCCCGGGAGTCAGGTTCCCGGGGTCTGCTCTGCGGGGCGTCAGGGGATTCGCCCCGCCCACAGGAGGTCTCAGGCGGCAGCGCGCCCCAGACCTCGGAAGTCCCATCCGGCGTCACGCCACGTGCGGGCGTCGAGCTTGCCGCGCGCGTCGATGACACGCGGGGAGACGGTGAGCTCGGCCAGGTGCGCGGCGTCGGCCACGAGGAACTGGTCCCACTCCGTGAGCACCAGCACCACGTCCGTGCCCTCCACCGCCTCGTCGATCGACGTCGCGTAGCTCAGCGTCGGGAAGCTGGCACGCGCGGTGTCGCCCGCCTCCGGGTCGAACACCGTCACGTGGGCGCCGCGCAGGTGCAGGGCCGCCGCGACGTTCAGCGCCGGGGAGTCCCGCACGTCGTCGGTGAGCGGCTTGAACGCCGCCCCGAGCACGCCGATCCGCCGGTTGAGCACGGACCCGCCGCATGCGTCGATGGCCAGGTCCAGCACCCGCTCGCGCTGGCCCATGTTGATCTCGTCGACCTGCTGCAGCAGCGAGGCGGCGCGGTGCGCGCCGAGCTCGGTGGACCGGTGCATGAGCGCCCGGATGTCCTTGGGCAGGCAGCCGCCCCCGAAGCCGAGGCCCGCGTCGAGGAACTGGCGCCCGATGCGCACGTCGTGGCCCAGGGCGTCCGCGAGCACCGTGACATCAGCCCCGGCGGCCTCGCACACCGCGGAGATCGCGTTGATGAACGAGATCTTCGTGGCGAGGAACGCGTTGGCGCTCACCTTGACGAGCTCGGCCGTGGGCAGGTCGGTGGTCACGACGGGCGTGCCCTCGGCGATCGGCGTCGCGTACACCTGGCGCAGCAGCGCCTCCGCGCGCTCCGACGCGCCGCCGATGACGATGCGGTCGGGATGCAGCGTGTCGCCCACGGCCTTGCCCTCGCGCAGGAACTCCGGGTTCCACACCAGCTCCACATTGACGCCCGCCGGGATGCGCTCGGCGACCATGCCGCGCAGGCGCTCCGCGGTGCCGACCGGAACCGTGGACTTGCCGACGATCAGCGCGTCCTTGGTGACGTTCTCGGCGATGCCGCGGGTGGCCGCCTCGACGAACCGCAGATCGGCCGCGTGGCTGGTCTTCTGCTGGGGCGTGCCCACGCAGACGAAGTGGACGTCGGCCCAGGCCGCCGCCTCCGCCAGGTCGGTGGTGAAGCGCAGGCGGTCGGTCAGCAGGTGCTTCTCGAGCAGCTCGTCCAGCCCAGGCTCGAAGAACGGCACCTTGCCGGCGGCCAGCGCGTCCACCTTGTGCTTGTCGGTGTCCGCGCCGATCACCTCGAAGCCGAGCTCGGCCATCGCCACGGCATGCGTGGCGCCCAGGTAGCCGGTGCCGAAGACGGCGATGCGGATGTCGCCGCGGTCCAGCAGGGACAGGTCGTCGGCCTGCTCCCAGGCGCTGGCCCGGTCGATGGCGTCGCCGGGCTCGTGGTCGGCGCCGTCCAGCAGGGTCAGGTCGTGGTCGTCACTCATGAGGGCTCCTCGGTGCGGGAAGTCACGGCGGCCGGCGTGGTGGGGGCGGTCGTCGCAGGGGTGGTGGGGGACGGGGTGGGGCTGGCCGTCGGGGTGGCAACGGTCGTCGGGGTGGCGGACGGCGAGGCTGCGGGCTCCGGCGCCGGGCCGACGCTCAGCGGCGCCACGTCGTCCGTGGGGATGAGCGAGTCCTCGGGGTCCGTGCCCTCGTCAGGCGCGGGGGCGTCCAGTGGCGTGCCGCCGAACCCGTTGGCGGGGTTGTTGAGACCGGAGACGAACTCCGCCAGGGAGTTGCGCCGAGAGTCGACCCGCCAGTCGTTGGTGATGAGCTGGCCCTCGGAGTACGTCGAGACGGCCATGTTGAACCACGCGAACCCGATGATGTCGGCGTTCTCCGGCCGGGCGAAACCCTGGAAGAAGGAGCGCACCCAGGTGGGCTTCTTGCCGCCGATCTCCGACGCGCCGACCTCGGAGAGCAGGATCGGCTTGTCCGTCAACGCCCGGACCTGGTTGAGGGTCCGGTCGTACGTGTACTGGAAGGTGTGGTTGTTCTCGACCTTGTACGGCGGGCGGTAGTAGCCGGACACGCCCACCCAGTCGACGTAGGCGTCGCCGGGGTACAGGCCCGCCAGGTTCTGCTGGGTCTGCAGCGCGGCGGGCAGGTTGTTGACGATGTTCGGCGACCACACCCAGATGACGTGCTCGTTCGCGCCCTCGGCCTCGAAGATGTCGTGCACGTGGCGCCACATCGCGACGAAGTCGCCCGGCCGGTTCCCGTTGATCGGGTCGCCGGAGCCCGTCCGCTCGGCCCACGGGTACCAGATGCCGTTCATCTCATGGTCGAGCCGGATGGCCATCGGCAGCCCGAGCGCGGCGATGTCCCGGGCGTACTGCCGCAAGTAGTCGTCGTACCGGCCGGGCACCCCGGCAGCGGGGTCGCCGATGATGATCGGCAGCGTGTGATCGGGCTCGACGATGATGTCGTTCCCCGAGGTGCTGGGCCGCGACTCCCAGGTGAGCATCGGCAGCATCCCGCGCTCCCAGGACCGGACCACCGCGTCCGAGCGGAAGGGCTTGTCCCAGCCGCTGAACCAGCCGACCAGGCTCGGGGTGCGGGCGACCTTGGCCGCCGCGTCATCGAGCGTCGACCAGCTGAACGGCGCCTGCGCGGTGTACATGCCGAAGTAGCGCTGCGCCGGGTCGAGCAGCTCGCCCTTGGACGGCGCCGTCGGCTTCGTGGTGACGGGAGCCGCCGGGCCGGCGGGCTGGGTCGGGTTCGACGGGTTCGCGGAGCCGGACGACCCGGTGCGCCCGGGACTGCGCCCGCTCGAGACGGTGGACTTCTTGGCGGTGGTCGAGCCCGCGGCGGCCTCCTCGGCGGCCTGCGCGGCGGCACGCTCCTCCTCGCCCTTCAGGCGGGCTGCCTGCTCCTTGTCGAGAGCCTCGCGCAGCGAGCCAGCCTGCGCGCGGCTGCTCTGCAGCTCGTCGCGCATCGCGGCGTTCTCGCGGGCGAGCCGGAGCTCCTCCGCGGAGGGAGCCTCGGCGGCCTCCGCGACGCCGCGCAGCGACTCCACGGCGGGGGTGCTCCACACGAGCCCGGTGACGAGGGCCAACGAGCCCACCAGCGCGACAGTGGAGGCCGCGGCGCGGCGGGTCATGCGCCCACCACGCGGCGCCCACCAGGCGCGGCCCGGTGCGGGGACGGGTCGATCAGACATACAGCAGTGCCTCCAGGCTGAGCACGATCACGGCGATCGCATACGGGATGGCGGCCTTCGGGTTCCGCCGGGGACGGGTGCGGCCGGCCGCGGGAAGCGCCTGCACCGGCGCGGCGGCGGGGACGTGCTGGACGGTGGTGCGGGCCACTCGGCGCTCGCGGACGGCCACCCGGGTGGGGCCGCCCATGCCGTCGCCGCCGCCGCTGCCGGCCTCCAACTGGGCGAGCTCGGCCATCAGGTCGTCGTCGTCGAGCGCGGGGCGCTGATCGGGCACCAGCGGCTCCGGCTGGCCAGGGTGGGGGGAGTCCGGCGTGGGGGCAGGGTCGCCACCGGCGTAGGCGCCGGCGCGGGTGCCCCAGCCGCTCGCATGGGCCATCCGCAGGAACCCGAGCAGGCGCACCGGCATCAGGAAGAACGTGGAGACGATGATGAACATCGGCAGCCGGAAGAAGTCGGACGGCACCTCCTGCAGGTGCCGGATCTGCCGCACGGCCATGGACAGCACAGTGGACACGAGCATCAGCGCCACGACCCACAGCCAGCCGCTACGGGCGCCATACGTCTCGAGGATCGCCTGGTAGAGGTTCACGCCAGTGCCGCTGATCGCGCGGTAGGCCCAGCCGAGCAGCGTCCCGATGAGCAGGAACGGCAGCAGGATGTCGGCGAGGAAGAAGATCGCCAGCACGGGGGCGTGGCCCAGCATCCAGGGCAGCATGCGCAGGGTGTTGTACTGGCTGCCGCGCGCCCAGCGGAGCTGCTGCTTGAACAACTTCTTGATCTGCAGCGGAGCGTCCGTGTAGACGAGGCTCGTGTGCTGGTAGACGGTCCGGTAGCCCTGCTTGAGCGTGAGGTTCGTCAGGGTCCGGTCGTCGGAGACCTCCAGGAACACCCCCATGAACTTCTGGTTCATGAAGTCGTCCATGGCCCTGATGAGGATCTCGCGCCGGAACGCGATGGTGCGCCCCGGGAGGCAGCCGACCTGGCCGAGCACCGACTGCGCGGGCATGGAGTACAGCGACCGGGAGTTCTCCAGCCAGTCCGCCCAGCGGGTGATCCACGACCGGGTGGGCTCGAGGATCCGCTGCCGGGTGGTGACGCCGCCGATGCTGGAGTCGGCGAACGGCTTGATGAGCTCGCGCAGCGTCCCGTCGGTCCAGATGGTGTCGGAGTCGAGCAGCACGGTGATCTCGTGGCGCGACATCTCGGTGCCGATCTTCACCGCGTTCCGCTTTCCCGGTATGGGTGTGTGCACCCATTGGACAAGCGGCGCGAACTCCTCGCACACAGCCACCAATCCGGGGTTCGGGGCGCCATTGATGACCACGATCACCTCGTCGGGCGACTGCTCGGTGACGCGGCCCAGCACCTCCCGAAAGAGGTCGAGCGGCTCGTCGACGACGGGGACGATGACGCTGGTGCCCACGTGGTGCTCGGCGGTGAAGGGCCGGTAGCGGCGGGAGAGCACCACCTTGAGCATCCACAGCGCCCACACCAGGCCCGAGAACACGGCGAAGAGGTAGAGCTCGGCGTTGTCGTCGAGCATGTGGCGGACCTGGAGCAGGAAGATGAACATCGCGCTGACCTCGGGTGACGTCGTCGTTCTGGCAGGGAGTGCGCTCGGCGTCGATGGCGAGGCGAGTGGACGGGGATCGTCGGACCAGGCGCACCGATACTGGACGTCGGGCATGCTCGACCGACGCTCGAGGGGGTCTCCCGGAGCGCCTGACCGGTCGGTGCGGCTGAGGCGATGCCGACCGGTTGGTCCGGTTCGGCGTGATCCACACACTGGCGGCTCGCACCCGAAAAATGCAACCTCCTCCTATTCGAGGAGTGCGATTCCAGGGCATTTCTGGGGGCCAGTCTGGGACGAATGTCCGCTATTGCAATGGCTTGGAAGGCGCCTCAAGGCGTCGCGTATGAGAACATTCTCATTGACGGACGCATGTCCAAGACGAATGTCTTGGACATGCGTCCGTCAATGTCGCCGCGATAATTTGCCAAATGGCGGCAGGCATGTCCTGGCGTGGCGCAAGGGCTCAGTCGCGCCGCTGGGCGTCCAGCCAGTCGAGGACCTCGCGGAGGTACCGGGCGCGCACCGGCGCCGCCGACAGCGCGAGGTCATGGGCGCCTCCAGGCACCTCGATGAACGTCACGTCGGGGCCCAGCCGGGCTGAGCGTGCGGCGATCTGGGCGACGTCCAGCACCGAGTCGGTCGACAGCAGGGCGTCGTGCCACCTGTCGTCGGGGCCCGAGGCGTCCGAGGCCAGCACCAGCACCGGGCAACCGATGGCCAAGCCGCGACCCACCCGCGCGTGCCCCCGGCGCACCGTCCGCAACCAGCCCGCCCGCACTGGGAAGCCCTCATGCGGCTTCCACGCCAGGTTGTAGTCCCACTCGCCACCCGAGCCGGCGTGCAGGGCGCGACCGTAGTGGGGGCCCAGCCGGCTCACCGGCAGGCGCGGCGCCCACCGGCCCACGACGTCGATCACCGGAGTCGCGACCACCCGCTCAAGCCACGACCCCCGCAGGTCCAGCCACGGGCTGTTCAGCACCACCGCGTCGACGATGCCCGCATCGCGCCGCGCGTCCGCCCACAGCGCCGCGATCAGCCCGCCCGTCGAGTGGCCCATCAGCACGATCTCGTCATGGTCGGCCAGCAGCACCCGCGCCGCCGCGTCCAGCTCCTCGCTGTACACCGACAGGTCCGTCACGTAGTTGGGCTCCTGCCACGGCAGCAGCGAGCGGCCGTAGCCCCGCAGGTCCAGGGCGTAGAAGTCGGCGCCGTGCGCCGCGAACGCGTCAGCGACATGGCGCTGGAAGAAGTAGTCGACGAACCCGAGCACGTACAGCACCGCGCGTCGCGACGGCGGGGCGCCCGGATCCGGGACGCGGCGCACCAGGGTCGCGACGGGCGTGCCACCGGGCTCAGGGCGCAAGGGCAGCGTCTGCGCGGTCCAGCCCTCGCCAAGCACATCGGGCACAGGCGTCGGACGGGTGGCGGGCGGGGCGTCGGGCGCGGTGTGGTCGGGCGCGGCGTGGTCGGGCATGGCGCGATCGTGCCACGGGGGGCCGCCGGCGTCGTGGGCGCGGCCAACGCCCCACGTCACGCGCTGGCATTGCGGTCCGCGCGGCCCGGGCTGAGGCTGGACAGTGAGTCTGAGCTCGGGGGGTGGCGCCAGGTGGCGGCAGGGCAGCCGGAACGAGGGGCGCCGCGGGGCGCCGTCCTGCCCGGCGGAGGTGATCAGTCCCGCGACGTGGCGTCCTGTGCGC
>JAEWEI010000254.1 GCA_023389545.1 Actinomycetes bacterium
CGCCTGACCTTCTTCATCGGATCCGGCGTGGCGGGCGTCGCAGGAGTCACCCTCACGCTGCTGGGATCAATCGGGCCCACACTCGGCACCAGCTACATCGTCGACGCGTTCCTGGTGGTCGTCGCCGGCGGCATCGGCCAGCTCAAGGGCACGGTGATCGCCGCGCTCACCCTCGGGCTGCTGCAGGCCACCATCGAGTACTCGACCACGGCCAGCATCGCGAAAGTGCTGGTCTTCGTGGCCATCGTCGCGTTCCTGCAGGCCAGGCCGCAGGGACTGGTCGCTGTGCGGACCAGGAGCCTGGCATGAGGGCCCGGCTCATCCCCGCGGGTCGAGCCCGCGCGTGGGCAGGATTCGCCCTCGCCGCCGCCCTCCTCTTCGCCGTCGCCCCGGCGGTGCTGTCCGACTTCCGGCTCAACCTGCTGGCGAAGTTCCTGTGCCTCGCGATGATCGCGGTCGGCATCGGGCTCGCCTGGGGTCGTGGCGGGATGCTGACGCTCGGCCAGGGCGTGTACTTCGGCCTGGGCGGCTACCTCATGGCCATGCACCTCAAGCTCGCCGATGCCGGCCCCGGCGGGGTGCCCGACTTCATGCTGCTGTACGGCGACGGCACGGTGCCGGGTTGGTGGGAGCCGTTCCGCAGCCCGCTCGTGACCATCGTGGCGATCGTCGTGGTCCCGGTGCTCGTGGCCACCGGCCTGGGCTGGGCGGTGTTCAGCCGTCGGGTGCGCGGGGCGTACTTCGCGATCCTGTCGCAGGCGCTCGCTGCCGCGTTCGCGATCCTGCTCATCGGGCAGCAGAAGGTCACCGGCGGCACCAACGGGCTCAACGGGTTCCGCTCGTTCTTCGGCTTCGACCTCGCAGACCCGGTCAACAAGCGGATGCTGTTCTTCATCGCCGCGGGAACCCTGCTGGTGATGGTCGCCGTGGTGCGGCTGCTCATGGCCTCGCGCTTCGGCGAGCTCCTGATCGCAGTGCGCGACCAGGAGAACCGCGTGCGGTTCCTCGGCTACGACCCGGCGCTCGTCAAGGTCGTGGCCTACGCCGTGGCCGCAGCGTTCGCGGGCATCGGCGGCGCGTTGTTCGTGCCGATCGTCGGCATCATCTCGCCCGCGGACGTCGGGGTCGTGCCGTCCATCGCGTTCCTGGTCGGCGTCGCCATCGGCGGCCGGGCCACCCTGCTGGGGCCCGTGCTCGGCGCCATCGCGGTGTCCTGGGCGCAGACCAGCCTCTCCGAGTCCTTCCCGTCGATGTGGATCTACTTCCAGGGCGCGCTGTTCATCGTGGTCGTCGCGTTCCTCCCCGGCGGGCTCGCGTCCCTGGGCGGGGTCTGGTGGCGCCGCCGGTCGACAGCCGCGGGATCGGCAGGATCGGGCTCAGCCGGATCGGGGCAGGCCTCGCCGTCCGACGACGACACGGCGCCCGCCCCGGGCGTCGACGCACTCACCTCACCTGAACCATCCGACCCATCCGCGGCGACCGCCGGGAGGCTGCCATGACCGAGTCCGAGTCGACCGCGCCCGACGTGGCCGCCCAGCGGTTCCGGCACGACTACCTCGAGGTCCGCGGCCTGCGGGTGGAGTTCGACGGGTTCGTGGCCGTCGACGGGGTGGACCTCACCGTGACGCAGGGCGACCTGCGGTTCCTCATCGGGCCCAACGGCGCGGGGAAGACCACCATCGTCGACGCGCTGACCGGTCTGGCAGCAGCAACCGGGTCCGCGCAGTTCGGCGGCGTGGAGCTGGTCGGCAACAAGGTGCACCGCATCGCGCGGTCCGGGGTGGGGCGCACCTTCCAGACCGCCAGCGTCTTCGACGAGCTCACAGTGCTGCAGAACCTCGACATCGCGGCGGGCTCGCGTCGTGGGCCGGGCACGTTGCTGCGCAGGCGGTCCGGCACGCCGCCCGCCGTCGAGCAGGCGTTGGAGGTCATCGGGCTCGCCGAGGCCCGGGACAGGCTCGCGGGGGTGCTCGCGCACGGGCAGAAGCAGTGGCTCGAGATCGGGATGCTGCTGGTGCAGGACGCCCGCCTGCTGCTGCTCGACGAGCCCGTGGCCGGTATGAGCCACGCCGAGCGGGAGGAGACCGGGCAGCTGCTGCGGCGCATCGGCGCCGAGCGCACCGTCGTGGTGGTGGAGCACGACATGGAGTTCCTGCGCAGCTTCGCCTCGTCGGTCACCGTGCTGCACCAGGGCGCGGTGCTCAGCGAGGGCTCGGTCGCGCAGGTGCAGGCGGACCCACGTGTCATCGAGGTGTACCTGGGCAGCGGGTCCCGGGGACGCGGCTCAGCGGGGCGCGGGGCACGCGCCGGGACGGAGGCATGATGCTCGAGCTGTCCGAGGTGCACGTGGGGTACGGCCGCACGGCGGTGGTGCACGGCGTCAGCCTCGCCGTGCCAGCCGGCGGAGTCGTGGCGGTGATGGGCCACAACGGCGCCGGGAAGACGACGCTGCTGCGCGCCGCCGTCGGGCTGCTCAAGCCGCAGTCCGGCGCGGTGCGGCTCGACGGGCAGGACGTGACGCGGCTGCGGCCCCATGAGCGGGTCCGCCGGGGGCTGGCCTACGTGGCGCAGGGCCAGCAGGCCTTCGGGCAGCTCACCGCCCGAGAGAACCTGCAGCTCGTCGCCGACGCCCAGCCGCGCGGGGCGGGCGCTGCCCGCACCGACGAGGCGCTGGACCTGTTCCCCGCGCTGCGCGGGTTGCTGGGCCGCCGCGCCGGGCTGCTCTCCGGGGGGCAGCGCCAGCAGCTCGCGATCGCCCGGGCGCTCATCACCGGCCCCCGGGTGCTCCTGCTCGACGAGCCCACCGAGGGCATCCAGCCCTCGGTGGTGGCCGAGATCGAGGACGCGGTGTTGGCGTTGACGGGCGGCGGCGACCTCGCCGTGCTCCTGGTCGAGCAGCACGTCGGCTTCGCGCTCGCGGCAGCCGCCCACTACGTGGTGCTCGAGTCCGGCCGGGTCCGTGACGAGGGCGTGGGCGGCGCCGAGCACGAGCAGCGGGTCCGTGCCGCGATGGCGCTGTGACGGCCGCCCCGGGGGAGGGCGGCTCCGTGGCCGCTGACCTGCAGCCGCGGGCGTTACGCGACGTCATCTACGAACAGCTCCGCGACGAGATCCTCGGCGGGCGGGTGCCGGCGCGCGAGCGGCTCACGGAGCCGAAGCTCGGCAGGGCGTTCGGCGTCTCCCGCACACCGGTGCGGGAGGCGCTGGCCCGGCTGCTGGCGGACGGGCTGGTCGAGCGCACCGACTACGGCTACGCGGTGGTGGTGCCGAGCCTCGCGGACCTGCGGGACCTGTACGAGCTGCGCATCACCTTGGAGCTGCGGGGCATCGCGCGCGCCATCGAGAACCCGCACGTCCGCCACGACGAGGCGCTGCTGCGCGACGAGCTCGCCCGGTGGCTGCCGCTGCGCGACGACCCGCCCGAGCCGACGCCGGGCTTCGTGCTGCTGGACGAGGGGTTCCACCTCACGCTCTCCCGCGCCTCCGGCAATGACCAGCTCACCGCGGCCCTGGTCGCGGTGAACCAGAAGATCCGCGCGGTGCGCATGCACGACTTCGTGGAGGCCGACCGGATCACGGCGACGGTGGCCGAGCACATCGAGATCCTGGAGCTGGTGCTGGGCCGGCGGCTCGACGAGGCGCTCTTGGCGCTGCACCGGCATGTCGGCGAGTCGCTGGAGGTCGTGATGGACCGGGCGACGGCGGCGATGACGCGCATGGCGCTCGCCGGCTGAGCCGCGATGCGCCCGTAACCCAGGGTTAACGCCCGGCACGGGTCCGGGAAACACCCGCTCCCTAGCGTCGGCCACGCGGATACGGGTGTGTATACACCCCCGGATCCGACCGCCCACCTGGCGCGTCCGACGCGTCGCGGGGAGCGGTCCGCCTGACCTCGCACTTCCGAGCGTATCCGTGGGAGCCGCCGTGTTCGACACGATCCTGGTCGCCAACCGAGGCGAGATCGCCTGCCGGGTGCTCCGCACCGCGCGCGAACTCGGCCTCAAGACCGTCGCCGTGCACTCCGACGCGGACGCCGCCGCGCCGCACGTGCGGATGGCCGATGTCGCCGTCCGGCTCGGGCCGGCGCCCGCGGCGCAGAGCTACCTACGGGCGGATGCGGTGCTGGACGCCGCCCTGACCGCCGGCGCCGGGGCCATCCATCCCGGGTACGGGTTCCTGTCGGAGAACGCGGCGTTCGCCGCGGACGTCGAGGGCGCGGGGCTCGCATTCGTGGGCCCTACGCCGGCGCAGCTCGCGGTGTTCGGGGACAAGCACCGCGCACGCCTGGCCGCCGAGGCCGCGGGCGTGCCGCTCGTCGCGGGCAGCGGGCTGCTGGCCGACGTCGCTCAGGCGCTGGCGGCGGCGGAGGCCGTCGGCTACCCGGTGATGCTCAAGGCCGTCGGCGGTGGCGGGGGGATCGGCATGCAGGCGTGCGCCGACGCGGGCGAGCTGGCTGCCGCCTATGAGCGGGTGCAGCGCCTCGCCGCCACGCACTTCGGCAGCGCCGGTGTGTTCCTCGAGCGGTTCGTCGCGCGCGCCCGGCACCTGGAGGTGCAGGTCTTCGGCGACGGGGCGGGACGGGTCGTGAGCCTCGGCGACCGGGACTGCTCGTTGCAGCGCAGGAACCAGAAGGTGCTGGAGGAGGCCCCGGCGCCCGGGCTGCCGCCGCAGGTGCGGGAGCGGATGCAGGCCTCGGCGCGCGCACTCACCGGGTCCGTGGGGTACCGCTCCGCGGGCACCGTCGAGTTCGTCTACGACGTGGACCGCCAGGAGGCGTCGTTCCTCGAGGTGAACACCCGCCTGCAGGTCGAGCATCCGGTCACCGAGGAGGTCACCGGGGTGGACCTGGTGGGGTGGATGATCCGCCTGGCGCAAGGTGACGCCGCGTTCCTCGACGCGCTGCCCGATACCGGCCCCGAGGTGGCGGGGCATGCGGTGGAGGCGCGCGTCTACGCCGAGGACCCCCGCAAGGACTACCGGCCGAGCGCCGGGCTGCTGACCGACGTGCGATTCCCGGATGGCGTGCGCGTGGACACGTGGGTCGAGGCCGGGCAGGAGGTGACCAGCCACTACGACCCGATGCTGGCCAAGGTGATCGTGCGTGGCGCCGACCGCGCCGAGGCGTTCGCCGCCGCCCGGGCCGCGCTCGACGGGACCGCGCTGTCCGGACTGCAGACCAACCTCCCGTTGCTGCGCGCCGCTGTCGCCACGGCGGAGGTTCTCGCCGCCGAGCACACCACGGCCACCCTGGGCGGCGTCCGCGATGACGAGCCCTTCGTCGACGTGCTCCGGCCCGGTGTCATGACCACAGTGCAGGACTGGCCCGGCCGGTTGGGCTTCTGGGATGTCGGCATTTCGCCCTCGGGGCCCATGGACGACCTCTCGTTCCGCTGGGGCAACCGCGCCGTCGGCAACCCCGAAGGGTCCCCAGGCCTCGAGTGCACGCTCACCGGCCCCCGACTGCGTTTCAGCCACGACGCAGTCGTGTGCGTGACCGGCGCCCCCGCCCCTGTGACAGTCGACGACGCGCCCGTGCCGCAGTGGGAGCCTGTGGTGATCCCGGCGGGCGGGGTGCTCGACGTCGGGGCCCCGTTCGACGCGGGCCTGCGCACCTACGTGCTGTTCCGCGGCGGGCTGGACGTCCCGTTGTACCTGGGCTCGGCGTCCACGTTCTCCCTGGGCGGCTTCGGCGGGTATACCGGGCGGGCGCTCGCGGTGGGGGACGTGCTGGTCCCGGGTGTGGCCCCCGCGGATGCGCCGACCCCCGAGCCGGCGCCCGTCGAGGTGCGGCCCGACATCGCGCACCACTGGGAGATCGCGGTGCAGGAGGGGCCGCAGCCAGCGCCCGCGTACTTCACGCGGGCCGATATGGACATGCTGTGGGACGCGACCTGGCAGGTGCAGTCGCATGCGAACCGCACGGGCATCCGGCTCACCGGGCCCCGCCCGCAGTGGGCCCGGCCGGACGGCGGCGAGGCGGGGCTGCACCCGTCGAACCTGCATGACAATCCGTACTCGGTGGGCGCGCTCAACCTCAGCGGCGACACCCCGATCCTGCTCGGGCCGGACGGGCCCAGCCTGGGCGGCTTCGCGTGCCCTGTGACGGTGGCGGTGGGGCACCGCTGGAAGATGGGCCAGATCCGGCCCGGGGACACGGTGCGGCTCGTGCCGGTGCCGGAGGCGACCGCCGACGCGCTGCGGGC
The DNA here is from genome assembly GCA_023389545.1 of Actinomycetes bacterium. Classification (GTDB taxonomy): domain Bacteria; phylum Actinomycetota; class Actinomycetes; order Actinomycetales; family Cellulomonadaceae; genus Cellulomonas_A. The sequence continues at coordinate 6,204 of JAEWEI010000254.1, forward strand.
CTCGGACGCGCAGCGCGCGAGGGCCGGGATCGGCGTGGGGCTCGCCGTGGGCCCGGACGGCGATGACGGGGTGCTGGGGCGGGTCAGCGGCGTGGACGGGCCCGACGGGCGGCCGGACGTGGTCTACCTGCGCGGCGCCGATGACAACGTGCTGGTCGAGTACGGCCCCATGGCACTCGATCTGGGCCTGCGCCTGCGCGTGCACGCGCTGAGCGAGGCCGTGCGGGAGCGGGTCGCCACGGGGCTGCGGGGGGTGGTGGACCTGACGCCCGGAGTGCGGAGCCTGCATGTGCACGTGGACCCGGCAGTGCTCTCGGTCCGGGAGCTCGCCGACATCCTCCGCGAGGTCGAGGCGGGGCTGCCCGCCACCGAGGACCTGGTGGTGCCGAGCCGCAAGGTGCACCTGCCGATGTCCTTCGACGACCCGTGCATCGCTGACGCCGTGACCCGGTACACC
>JAEWEI010000435.1 GCA_023389545.1 Actinomycetes bacterium
ACCCTGGGCATTGACATCGCGCGTTCCGCCGCGATCCGGCACAACCAGGCAGCGGTCGTGTTCTCCCTCGAGATGGGGCGCAACGAGATCACGATGCGCCTGCTCTCCGCCGAGGCGCGCATCCACCTGCAGAAGATGCGCACCGGCCAGATGGGCGAGGACGACTGGCAGAAGCTCGCCGCCACGATGGGCAAGATCTCCGAGGCGCCGCTGTTCATCGACGACTCGCCGAACATGTCGCTCATGGAGATCCGGGCCAAGTGCCGCCGGCTCAAGCAGAAGCACGACCTGAAGCTCGTGGTCATCGACTACCTGCAGCTCATGTCCTCCGGCAAGCGCGTCGAGTCCCGTCAGCAGGAGGTCTCGGAGTTCTCCCGTGCGCTCAAGCTCCTCGCCAAGGAGCTCGAGGTGCCAGTGATCGCCATCTCGCAGCTGAACCGTGGCCCAGAGCAGCGCACGGACAAGCGCCCGGCGATGAGCGACCTTCGCGAGTCCGGATGCCTGACTGCCGACACCCGGATCCTGCGCGCCGACACCGGCGCCGAGACCACCATGGGTGAGCTCTACGCGCTGGGCTCCAAGGACGTCCCGGTGTGGGCGCTGAACGAGCGTCTGCAGTACGTGCGACGGCACCTCACGCACGTCTTCTCCACCGGGGTGAAGCCGGTGTTCCGGTTGCGGCTCGCCTCCGGCAAGGAGGTCGAGGCGACGGGCAACCACCCGTTCATGACGTACGAGGGGTGGACGCCGCTCGAGGACCTGTCCGTCGGGTCTCGGGTGGCCGTGCCCCGCCACGTGCCCGGCCCCGAGCAGGAGGCGCAGTGGGACGACCGCCGCGTCGTGATGCTCGCGCACCTGCTCGGCGACGGCTCGTTCGTGCGGCGCCAGCCGATCCGCTACGCGTCGGTTGACGAGCTCAACCTCACAGCGGTCAGCGATGCGGCGACGTCCTTCGGCATCACGCCGATCCGAGACGAGTACGCCGCCGCCCGGGTGACCACGCTGCGCCTCCCCGCGCCGCACCGCCTGGCGCGCGGCAAGCGGAACCCGATTGCCGAATGGCTCGACGACTTCGGGCTGTTCGGGTCCCGCAGCCACGAGAAGTTCATCCCGACTTCCGTCTTCCACCTGCCCAAGCGCCAGATCGCCCTGTTCATCCGGCACATCTGGGCGACGGACGGCTCGGTCACCGTCAACGCGAACGGTCGTGGCGGGCGCATCTACTACGCCTCCACGTCCCGCGCGCTGGTCGACGGCCTGTCGCGGCTTCTGCTGCGGTTCGGCATTTCGACGCGCATCCGCACCACCCGCAAGACGGGCTACCGCGACGGGTACACCCTGGACATCTCCGGGCTGGACGACCAGCGCCGGTTCCTCCAGGAGATCGGGGTGCACGGCGCCCGCGGCGTGCTGGCGGAGCGCCTGCTCGAGATCATCCGCGAGACCCGCTCCAACACCAACGTCGACACCGTGCCGCGGCAGGTGTGGGACGACGTGCGCGACCTGCTCGTCGAGCAGGGCATGACGCACCGGCAGTCCGCCGAGGCGATGGGCACGCAGTTCTGCGGGTCAGCGATGTGGAAGCGCTCGCCATCACGCCAGCGCCTCGGCCAGGTCGCCGAGGTCCTCCAGAGCGAAGAGCTCGAGATCATGGCCGTCAACGACCTGCTCTGGGACGAGGTCGTCGAGATTGTGCCGCTCGGCGAGCAGGAGGTCTACGACGCGACAGTCGTCGGCACCCACAACTTCATCGCCAACGGCATCGCCGTCCACAACAGCATCGAGCAGGACGCCGACATGGTGATCCTGCTCCACCGCGAAGACGCCTACGAGAAGGAATCGCCCCGAGCCGGCGAAGCCGACCTCATCGTTGCCAAGCACCGTAACGGGCCCACCGACACGATCACGGTGGCGTTCCAGGGTCACTACTCGCGGTTCGTGGACATGCAGGCGTAATCACTGACGCTGCTCGAATGTGATCTCTCCTCGTTTGAAGTTCCGCGACCGGTCGGTCGAGCCGCGCGCTTGCGCCCGGCCCTACCGGTCGGCGCGGTGGGGATCCGTCAGTCGCGAGTAGAGGTGTGCGCGCGAAGCTCATTGGCGATCCGAACCACAGTCCTGCGGCGATCGAGGGCGGAACCCCCCACCGGCCGACCCGACGCGCAGGTGTCATGCCTCCACGCCGCGATCAGGCGCGGCCATGTCGCCCGTCGCAGGGGTGCCTTCTGCCAGCCCGTAGCGTAGGAAGACGGTGCCCTTCGGGCTGGCGACTGGCGGGTCGAGGAGCGTGAGGTTGGTCGGCACGGCGCCGCCGTCGAACACCTTCTTGCCGACGCCGAGCACGATGGGGTGCACCCACAGGTTGAGGCGGTCGAAGAGCTTTTCGCGGAAGAGTGTCTGCACCAGGTTCAGGCTCCCGACGACCTTCACGTGCTCGTGCCGGTCGCGGACCTCGCGCACGGCGGTGGCCAGGTCGGGCCCGAGGAGGGTGGACCCGGCCCAGGGGAGCTCGGGTGTGCCGCGGGAGGCGACGTACTTGGGGACGCGGTTGAAGAGCGTGGCGATCTCGTTGTCCTCGCCGCCCTCGTAGTGCGGCCAGTAGGCGGCGAAGATGTCGTACGTCCGCCGGCCGAGCAGCAGGGCGTCAGTGCCCTGGTAGGCCGCGTTGACCTGTGCGCCCGCGACCTCGTCCAGCAGAGGCGCCTGCCAGCCGCCGAACCCGAACCCCACAGGGTCCTCATCAGGGCCGCCGGGGGCTTGCGCGACGAGGTCGAGGGTGGCGAACAACTCAATCTCGATGAGGCCCACGGCTTGCTCCCGATGTCGTCGGTGACGTCTGCTCAGTGGTGCGACTCGCTGTCCTGACTATGCCGCGCCGCGCATCGGGCGTCTATCGATACCGCCTGGACCAGCGAGAATGCACCCATGGCTGACGAGTGCTTCGGGAATCCGCGGCTCGCGGCAATCTATGACCCGCTCGATCCCGTCCGCGGCGACCTCGACGCCTACCTCCAGATCGCGGAGGAGTTCGGGGCGCGGGCCGTGCTGGACATCGGCTGCGGCACCGGTGGGTTCGCGCTGCGGCTCGCAGATCGCGGAATCGAGGTGGTGGGCGTCGATCCTGCCCGCGCGTCCCTGGACGTCGCCCGGGCCAAGCCGGGGAGTGAGCGCGTGCAGTGGATCTGCGGCGACGCCACGTCCCTCCCGCCGATGCAGGTCGACCTGGTGACGATGACGGCGAACGTCGCCCAGGCGATCGCCGACCCGGTGGCGTGGCGCGCGACGCTGCAGGGCTCCTACGACGCACTGCGACCGGGGGGCCGGTTGGTGTTCGAGACCCGCGTCCCCGCCCGCCGTGTGTGGGAGGGGTGGACCCCGGAGTCCTCCCGCGAGGTCACGGACCTGGAGGGCCTCGGCGTTATCGAGACTTGGGTGGAGGTCGTCAAGGTGGCGGAGCCTCTGGTGACGTTCCGCGAGACCTTCGTCTTCGCCTCGGACGGCCAGACGTTGGTGTCGGAGTCCACCTTGAGATTCCGCGAACGGGATGAGGTCGAGACAGACCTGGCGGCGCATGGCTTCGCACTCGAGGATGTGCGCGATGCGCCGGACCGCCCAGGCGCGGAATTCGTCTTCGTGGCCCGACGTCCCTAACCTCCCCCATCGCCCCTCATCAGCGGGCTCCGGTGCGGTCGAGGCGGGTGCGGACGGCGAGCCCGGCGCACAGGATGACGGCGACTCCTCCGGCGATCGTGGCCCAGGTGAGGTGCTCGTGCAGCAGGAGCGCTGCCCACAGGATGCTCAGCACCGGCTGGACGAGCTGCACCTGGCTGACCTGGGCCATCGGGCCGATCGCAAGGCCGCGGTACCACGCGAAGAACCCGAGGAACATGCTCACCAC
>JAEWEI010000438.1 GCA_023389545.1 Actinomycetes bacterium
CACGGGCCGCGACGTGCTGGCGATCGAGGCCGACTACCAGGGCAAGGGCTACGGCGACCTGAAGAAGGACCTCGCCGAGGTGGTCGTGGACTTCCTCACCCCGTTCCAGGAGCGCGTGCACACGTACCTCGCGGACCCGGCGGCGCTGGACGACGTGCTGGCTGACGGGGCCGAGCGGGCGCGGGCCATCGCGCGCGGCGTGCTCGACCGGGTCCACGACAAGATGGGACTGCTGCCTCAGCGGGGCCGGGCATGAGGCTGCCAGCCCGCAGCGGCGACCAGGTGCGCATCGGCGTCGCGATCACGATCCCCGAGCCGTACGGGTCGTTGCTGCAGGCCGCGCGCGGACGGTTCGGCGATCCGGCGGCGCCGTTCATCCCCCCGCACATCACCCTGCTGGGGCCGACGGTCGTCGAGCCTGGCGAGCTTCCCAAGGTCGAGCAGCATCTCGCGGAAGCCGCGTCACGGCACCGGCCGTTCGTGGTGCACCTGCGGGGGACGGGGACGTTCCGCCCCGTGTCGCCGGTGGTGTTCATCCAAGTGGTGGACGGCATCGCCGGCTGCGAGTCCCTGGAGCGGGACATCCGCACAGGCCCCCTCGCCCAGGAGCTGAACTTCTACTACCACCCGCATGTCACGGTGGCCCACGACGTCGCCGAGCCGGACCTGGACCGGGCGTTCGCGGAGCTCGTCGACTTCGACGCGTCGTTCGTGGTGAGCGCGTTCCACTCCTACGAGCATGGCGACGACGAGGTCTGGCGGCCCGTCAGGGGCTTCCCGCTGACCGGCGCCCTGCCTCCCACCACCTCGACAACGCCTCTCACGGCGGCGTCCCCCGCCGACGGGGCCTAGGCCGCCTGCTCTCGGGATGCTGCGTGGTTGATCGGCTCCTAGGGTCGGGGGATGATCGCGCCGTCTGACCCCCACGCGCCGATCGGCGCAGGTCAGGCGCATGTCAAGGCGTCCGCCACCGAACGGTCGAATGCCGCGGCGCAGGGGTCCGCGAGGGGGCTGCGCGGGCAGGTGGCATCCGTGACCGCCTGGGTGCGGCGCGTGCTCGCGTGGTGGGGCCAGACCCGCGCGGCTCGCGCGAACGCGCGCTTCAGCGCCGCTGGCGGCGGCGTGCTGACAGGCGGGATCGCCTACGCCACGCTGTTCTCCGTCTTCGCTGGGTTGGCCATCGGCTACACGGTGTTCATGGCGGTGCTCGGCCGTAATGACGCGCTGCGCGAGGACGTGCTCGACGCGGTGGCGGCGAACCTGCCGGGGCTGGTCGACACCGGATCAGGCTCTGGGCTGCTCGAGCCGGACAGCCTGGAGCTCAGCACGGGGCTCAACCTCGCTGGCATCATCGCTGTCGTGGTGCTGCTGGTCAGCGCGACGTCGGCGTTGTCCTCGCTGCGCACCGCCGTGCGGGCCATGTTCGACGCCGTGAAGATGCCCGAGAACGCGCTGCTCGGGAAGGTCCGCGACTTGGCCGGGTTCGTCGGGCTCGCGCTGGCGGTGCTGCTCTCGGCAGTGCTCAGCGTGGCCGCGTCGTCGCTCGCGGACAGGGTCCTGCGGCTCTTCGGCGTGACCGAGGGCGCCGGCGCCGTCGTGCAGGTTCTGGTCGTGGTGGTGGCGTTCGCTGTGGACGTCGGCACGTTCATGCTGATCGTCCGGGTGCTCGCGGGGCAGCGGCCTCCGTTCCCGGACCTGCTGGGCGGCGCGCTGATCGCCGCCGTGGGGTTGGGCGCGATGCGGATCGCCGGGACGTCGGTGGTGGCGAGCAGCGCGGACCGGAACGCGTTGCTGGCGTCATTCGCGGCGGTGGTGACCCTGCTGGTGTGGGTCAACCTCATGTCGCGCATCGTGCTGTTGGCGGCCGCGTGGACGGCCAACCCACCGGAGCCGGCGACTGAGCCGTGAGCCGTGAGTCGAACCGCGTGATCGGGCCGTCGCACCTGGCATGCGGGATATCCATCGGGGCGATGCTCCCCACGAGAGCGCCGCCCCAGACGGGACGGCGCTCTCGTGGCGGACGGGGCGCGGCGCGAGTCAGGCCGCGCCTGCGGGGGTCAGAACGCGCGGGTGATCATCGCCCGCTTGACCTCCTGGATCGCCTTGGTGACCTCAATGCCGCGCGGGCACGCCTCGGTGCAGTTGAAGGTGGTGCGGCAGCGCCACACGCCCTCCTTGTCGTTGAGGATCTCCAGGCGCTGGGCGCCTCCCTCGTCACGGCTGTCGAAGATGAACCGGTGCGCGTTGACGATCGCGGCCGGGCCGAAGTACTGCCCGTCGGTCCAGAACACCGGGCAGGAGGACGTGCACGCCGCGCACAGGATGCACTTGGTGGTGTCGTCGAACCGCTCGCGCTGCGCGGCGGACTGCAGGCGCTCCTTGGTCGGCGCGTTCCCCTCGGTGATGAGGAACGGCATGATCTCGCGGTAGGAGGCGAAGAACGGCTCCATGTCCACCACGAGGTCCTTGATCACCGGCAGGCCCTTGATGGGCTCGACGATGATCGGCTTGCCGGGGTTGAGGTCCTTGAGCAGGGCCTTGCACGCGAGCCGGTTGCGGCCGTTGATGCGCATCGCGTCCGAGCCGCACACCCCGTGCGCGCACGAGCGGCGGAAGGTCAGCGACCCGTCGTGCTCCCACTTGATCTTGTGCAGCGCGTCGAGGAGGCGGTCCGTGCCGTGGGCCGTGACCGTGAACTCCTCCCAGTAGGCGTCGTCCCCATGGGTGTCGGGCAGGAACCGGCGGATGCGCAGCGTCACGTCGAAGCTGGGGACCGCGCCGATCTCGGTGGTCTCGGAGACCGCGGCGTCGAGAGTGGCAGTCATCAGTACTTACGCTCCATCGGCTGGTACCGGGTCATGACCACGGGCTTGTACCCGAGGCTCACGTCGAACGTCCCGGGCGCGGCTGAGCCCGGACCGCTGAGGATGTCGACGAGCTCGCCGCCCTGGTCGGCGGTCTGCACGGCGGTCGTGGCGCCGTTCGACGACACGGCGGCCACGGCCACCGCCACCGGCTCGGACGGGGCGAGCACGCCGGGGCGACGGCGGTAGGCCATCGTGTGCTTCATGTAGCCGGCGTCGTCGCGCTTCGGGTAGTCCTCTCGGAAGTGGCCCCCGCGGGACTCGTTGCGGTTGAGGGCGCCCACGACGACGACCTCCGCGATGTCCAGCAGGAAGCCGAGCTCGAGCGCCTCGAGCAGGTC
>JAEWEI010000333.1 GCA_023389545.1 Actinomycetes bacterium
GGGTGGAGATCCCGATCTCCGCGCCGAGCCCGAACTGGCCGCCGTCGGTGAACCGGGTCGACGCGTTGACGATCACCGCGGCCGAGTCGAGCTCGGCGACGAACCGCTCGGATGCCGCGAGGTCGCGGGTGACGATCGCCTCGGTGTGCCCCGACGACCAGGTGCGGATGTGCTCGATCGCGGCATCCAGGCTGCCCACGACGCGCACCGCCAAGTCCAGCGAGAGGTACTCCGTCGCCCAGTCCTCGTCGGTGGCGGGGACCACCTCCACACCCTCCGGCGCGAGCGCGGCAGTGGCCGCGTCGCCGTGCAGCACGACGCCCTCCCCAGCGAGCGCCGCCAGCGCGGCGGGCAGGAACGTGGGCGCGGCGTCGGCGTGCACCAGCAACGTCTCGGCCGCGTTGCACACCCCCACTCGCTGCGTCTTCGAGTTCAGCAGGATGGGCAGCGCCATCGCGGGGTCGGCGCTGGCGTCCACGTACACGTGGCAGTTGCCGACGCCCGTCTCCACGACGGGCACCGTGGACTCGCGCACCACCGTCTGAATGAGGTCCGCGCCACCGCGTGGGACAAGCACGTCCACTAGGCCGCGCGCGTGCATGAGCGCGACGGCGCCCTCGCGCCCGTAGGCGTCGATGGACTGGACCAGATCTGCGGGCAGGCCCTGGGCGGCGAGCGCCTCGCCAAGCACCCCGACGATGACCTCGTTGCTGCGGGCGGCCGCGGAGCCCCCGCGCAGCACCACCGCGTTGCCGCTCTTGAGCGCGAGCCCGGCGGCGTCGACTGTGACGTTGGGGCGGGCCTCGTAGATCATGCCGACCACGCCCATCGGCACCCGCACCTGGCGCAGCCGCAGGCCGTTGGGCAGCGTGGAGCCGCGCACGACCTCCCCGACCGGGTCGGGCAGCGCGGCGAGCTCGCGCAGCGCCTCGGCGATAGCGACGATCCGGGCGTCGGTCAGCGCGAGCCGGTCGAGCAGCCCGGGCGATGTGCCGTTCTCGCGGCCACGCTCGAGGTCCTCGGCATTGGCCTCGAGGATCTCGTCGGTGTGCGCGACGAGGGCGTCGGCAAGGGCGTCCAGCGCAGCGTCCTTGGTGGCCCTGGTCGCCGTCGCGAGCACCCGGGCGGCGGACTTCGCGCGGCGCGCGGCGGCCAGCACCTGCTCGGCCACGTCAGCGGCCGGGCCCGCGGCGGAGGACGGCGTGGTCGCGACCGTGTTCTCGAGCGAGGCTGTCATGTCGTCAGCGTAGTCCGGGGCTTCGCGCCCATCGAGCCCCGTCTCGACCGTCGGGCCCGCCTCCCGGCGCAGGCCAGCCCGTCAGGCGAGCCCGCGCGCCCGGCCCGCGTCGTCCGGCCCCCACAGCGTGGTCGACACCTCGCGGCGCACTAGCGGCACGACCTCCTCGGCGAAACGGCGCAGCACGTCCTGCTGCTGCTCGTAGGGCAGCACGGGGTTGAGCGACACCGACTGGACGTCATGCCCGTACGCCTTGTGGTAGCCGAGGATCTTCTCTGCCACCTGCTCGGGCGACCCCACCAGCGCCGGCCCGTGCGCCACGGCGTCCTCGAGGGTGGGGAACGACGACGCCTTGCCAGGACGGCCGTCACCGGCGTGCGCGGCTGCGGTGCGGGCGGCCTGCGCCTCGTACACCGCCCGGTACTCGGCCGTCGCCTGTTCGGTGGTGTCGGCGAGGAACAGCCCGCCCGAGCCGGAGCCGACATACGCCGTCGCCGGGTCGTGGCCGTAGGCCGCGTACTGCTCGCGGTAGCGGTCGATGAGCGCCTTGTAGGCCTCCCGAGGCTGGAACGCGTTCGCCGTGAAGATCGGGTCGCCCCAGCGGGCGGCGAGCTCGACGGCGAAGGTCGACGTCGCGGAGCCGTGCCAGATGCGGAACGGGCCGTCGAAGGGGCGCGGCTGCGTCGTCGCGTCGACCAACGGCGCGTGGAAGCGGCCCGACCAGTCGACGTGCTCCTCGCGCAGCAGGCGGCGCAGCAGCTCGTAGTTCTCCTGGAGGTAGTCGTACTGGTGGGCGATGTCGAGCCCGAACAGCGGGAAGTGCCGGTCCTCGTTGCCCTTGCCGATGACGATCTCGAGCCGCCCGCCGGAGAGCTGGTCGACGGTGGCGTAGTCCTCGGCGACGCGCACCGGGTCCAGCAGCGAGAGCACCGTGACCCCGGTGCTCAGCAGGATGCGCTCGGTGGCCTGCGCGAGCGCGCCGAGCAGCACCGTGGGCGACGAGGACAGGAAGTCTCCGGCGTGCCGCTCCCCCACGGCGTACGAGTCGAAGCCCAGCCGCTCCGCGAGGACCGCGTTCTGCACCACGCGCTCGAGCCGCTCCGTGGGGCTGATCAGCTCGCCGGTGACGGGGTGCGGGGTGTGCGGGACGATGTCGAGGACCTGGAACCTCATGGGCGTGCTCCTTCGGGTGTCCCGACGTCGAGTCCGAACGCGAGGAGCGGTCCGCCCTCGATGATGTGGGTCTCCCGCTCGGGGAGGCGGGAGAAGCCGAGCCGCTGGTAGAGCCGGTGGGCGCCCGTCATCTCGGCGCCGGAGTTCATCACCACGCGCCGCAGCCCGCGCTGACGTGCGAGCTCGACGACATGCCGGGTGAGCAGCTCGCCGACGCCTCGTCCGCGGGCGGCCGGGTCGACGGCGAGGAGCCGGAAGTCGAGCTCGCCGTCCTGCCCGACCAGGGAGATGCGGGCACCTGGCCGCGGGGTGGCGACGGCGCCCAGCAGCCCGCCGGTCGCCAGGTCCTGGGCCACCCACACCTCGTGCTCGCGCGCGCGGGCCTCGACGTCCGCGAGCTCGGCCCGGTACGTGTCGCTGATGTCGTAGTCGTGGCTGTACGCCGCGACGGTCAGCGCGGCCACCCGCTCGTGCTCATGCGCGGCGATCAGCCGGATGAGCACGCCCTGGCGGGAGAAGTCGTACCTGTAGAACACGAGGCGCCCGACACCCGCGACCTCGGCGGCCTCGCGCTCGACGTCTCGGGCGAACCCCAGACGCTCATAAAGGCGCTGGGCGTCCACGTTGGCCGGCCCGGTGTCCAGGACGAGCGCGTCCACGCCCCAGGCGCGCGCCCGGTCGAGGGACTCGAGGACCATCGCGCCCCCGATGCCACGGCCCCGCCCGGCGGGGGCGACCGTGAGCAGCCGCAGCTCGGCCTCGCCGTCCCGCGCCTCGCGGGCGTGGTCTGTGCCGCTCCGCAGCAGGCTGGCCGTGCCGAGCAGCTCGTCGCCCTCGACGGCCACCAGCAGGTCGCCGCTCGCGGCTCGCCCTGCGGCGTCGTGCAGCAGCCGCACCCGCTCGGGATTCGTGGTCGGCCCGTACACCCCGGTGGCGAAGCCGTGCTCGGTCAATCGCCCCACAGCGGTGTACTCGTCGACGCGCGCGCTGCGAATCTCGATGCTCATCCGTTCCCTGTCCCTCGTCCTGCCCGTTCGGCCGTCGCCCTGCCCTGGCTGCCTGCTCACTCGAAGTAGCCGGGCACGTCCACCGGGCCGCCGGCGTCCTCGAAGTCCTGGCGGACGGCCGCCCGCAACTGCGGGTCGGCAAGGTAGTCGAGCGCTGTGAGCGCCAGGCCGACGGCCCCGTCAATCGCGGCCCGGTCGCCCGCCGGCCCACCCGCGGCGTGGGCGAACTCGCGGGTGTGCAGGGCGACGTCGGGCTCGCTGACGGCGATCATCGGGTGGATGCCGGGCAGCCGCTGGCTCACGTTCCCGAAGTCCGTCGACGCGGCGAGGATCTCCGGCACGATGCCGCCCGCGAGCGCGGTGCGCCCCTGCGCCGCCTGGTGCTGGGCCCAGCGCTCGGCCAACGGGGTGTTGGTGCGCAGCGGCAGGCTGAACGGCACCGGGTCCCACGTGACCTCGGCGGTGGTGCCGGTGGCCAGCGCGACGCCGTGGGCGATGTCCTCCAGGCGCTGGGACAGGTCGCGGAGCGTGGCGGCGTGCGCGGATCGCACGTAGTACTCGAGGGTGGCGCGCTCGGGCACGACGCTCGGCCGCTCCCCGCCCTCGAGCACGATCCCGTGGACGCGGTCCGACGGCGGGATGTGCTGACGCAGAAAACCGACCGCTTGGTAGTTGAGTGCGACGGCGTCGAGCGCGTTCCGCCCCATGAACGGGCTCGCCGACGCGTGCGCCGCGACGCCGTGATACGTCACGCGCAGCCGGCGGCGCCCCAGGAACGGATGGTCGACGACGTCGTAGCCGAACGGGTGGACCATCACCGCCGCGTCCACCCCGTCGAAGAACCCGGCGCGCGCGAGGATCTCCTTGCCGGAGTTCCCCTCCTCCGCGGGGGTGCCCAGCAGCAGCACCCGGCCCGGCAGCTCGAGCCCGTCCGCCACGGCCCGGCGCAACGCGAGGAACGCCCCCACGCCCGCCGCGGCGATCACGTTGTGGCCGCACGCGTGTCCGATCCCCGGCAGCGCGTCGTACTCCGCGAGGATCGCCACAGTGGGCCCCGCGCCCAGGTCGGGATCCCCGGAGTCCGGGCCTTCGGCCGTCAGCCCGGCGCGCAGCGCCGTGGCCAGCCCATGCGAGCCGACAGTGGCCGTGACGCCATGCCTGCCCAGCAGGTCGGCGATCTCCGCGGCGGCCCGGCGCTCCTGGAACGCCTCCTCGGGGTGCGCGTGGATGACGCGCGAGAGCGCGACGACGTCGTCCTGCTGGGCCTCGGCGGCGGACCGGACCCGTGCCACGTCGTGCTCGGCTGCGCCCTGGTGCGGTGAGGCCGACGGGACGAAGGCCGCCCGGCGGCGCTCCGTCTGCGCCCGCAGCGCGTCGAGATAGGCGGTGCTCGGCGCCGGGCGCCTGCGGTCCTGGCTCATGCCCTGCGGCCCTCCGTCAGCAGCCGGTAGGTCATGGTCGGTCTCCCTCAGAATCGATGTCCGAGTGCCCAGTGGGGCCGCGGTCCGCGAGGCGGCGCGTGGCCGCCCTCATGAGCCCGCGGCTCCGACGGCACACCGCACATCACAGCACATCGGCCTGCCATCCCGATCGGCCCCTCCGGGCTCGCGCACGCAGGCAGGGCAGCGGCGACGAATGCCACTGCCCCGCCTGCGCGACCGCCTCCTGCCGCTACGGCGTGTAGATCTTCGGCTGCGCCGGCGCCGTGAACGGGTCGCCCAGCGCGAACCCCGGGTGCGGCGGCTGGTTGTACGCCGTGTTCTGCCACGCGATCGCGGTGCGGTACTGCGCATCGTGCAGCAGCGTGTGGACCTTCAGAGCCGTGACGGTCGGCGTCGCGTAGACCCGCAAGGCCGTCGAGTCCGAGGTTGGCCAGATGACCTCCTCACGCCAGTCGCCCCAGAGGTCCCCTGACAGGGACGGCGTGGCCTTGGTGCCGTTGTTCGCGACGACCCCCGACGCGGTGAGCAGGCGGGTGTCGCTCGACGGCGTGTACTTGTTCACGTACGTCCGGTCCAGCAGCTCGCGCACCGGGTCGCCGTCCCACCAAGCCAGGAAGTTCGCCGACGACGGCTTGCGCCCGATGTCGGAGCCCTTCGCGCTGCGCATCACCGAGTCTGCAGATGACCACGACTCCGCCCCCGCGCTGCCCGACCAGATGTCGCCCGAGACGCCGCGGCCGTTGTCGCCGCCCGCCGGGGTGGACCACAGGATCTGGCCGGTGCGGGCGTCCGCGAACCACGAGCTCGGCTTGCTGGCGTCCTCGCTCACCTTGAACACCTCGAGCCCGGAGCGGGACGGGTCCAGGTCGCCGACGTGCAGCGCGTCGCCGTGCCCCAGGCCCGTGTTCCACATGACCGTGCCGTTGTCGTTGATCGCCGCGGCGCCGTAGATGACCTCCTGCTTGCCGTCCCCGTCGGCGTCCGCGATCGAGAGCTGGTGGTTGCCCTGCCCGGCCACCGCGCTGTTGCCCGCGGTCGAGCTGTTCGAGTCGAAGGTCCAGCGGCGCGTGAGCGACCCGTTGCGGTAGTCCCATGCCGCCACGACGGCCCGCGTGTAGTAGCCGCGCGCCATGATGATCGACGGACGCTGCCCGTCCAGGTACGCGGTGCCCGCGAGGAACCTGTCGACGCGGTTGCCGTAGGAGTCGCCCCAGCTCGACACCGTGCCACGCGCGGGCACGTAGTCGGCGGTGGCGCCGATGGAGCCGTCAGGGCCTTTGAACACGGTGAGGTACTCGGGGCCGCTGAGCACATAGCCCGAGGAGTTGCGGTAATCGGCGCTCGACGAGCCGATGAGCTGGCCGGTGCCGGACCGCGTGCCGTCGGCGGTCTTCACCGCGAGCTCGGCCCGGCCGTCGCCGTCGTAGTCGTACACCTGGAACTGTGTGTAGTGGGCGCCGGCCCGGATGTTGCGCCCCAGGTCGATGCGCCACAGCCGCGTGCCGTTCAGCTCATAGGCGTCCAGGTAGACGTTGCCCGTGTAGCCGGACTGCGAGTTGTCCTTCGCGTTGGACGGGTCCCACTTGAGCACGATCTCGAGCTGCCCGTCGCCGTCCAGGTCGCCCACGCTCGCGTCGTTCGCGCTGTACGTGTACGCCTCCCCCGAGGGCGTCGTCCCGCCGGCGGGCTTCTGGATCGGCACATCCAGGTAGCCGTTCGCGAACGTGAGGCTGGCGCCGGAGGCCGCCTGTTCGGCCCCGTTGACGACGGCGCGCACCGTGTAGGACGCGGTCGCCGCCGCGCCGGCGTCGTAGAAGTTCGTGGAGTCGGCCACGGGCGTCGAGGTGATCCGCGTGCCTCCGCGGTACACGTGGAAGCTGGTGCTCCGCGGCTCCGTGCCGAGCAGTCGCCACTGCACGAGGTTGCCGCTGCCGGAGCGCACGCTGATCAGGCCGCGGTCGAGCCGCTCGGCCTGCCAGGAGCCCGCCACCGGGGCGGTGGGCTCCGGGGTGGGCGTCGGCGACGCGCTGGGCGAGGCCGTCGGGGTGGCGCTCGGAGTGGGGCTCGCTGTCGGCGAGGACGTGGGCGAGCTGGTGGGCGTCGCGGCCGCACCGGTGCAGGCGGTCCCGTTGAGCGTGAACGCCGTGGGCGCCGGGTTGGATGATCCGTTCCACGCGCCGTTGAACCCGAACGACACGGAGCCGCCGCTGGGCACCGCGGCGTTGTAGCCGGCGTCCCTGACGCTCACCGCGTTGCCGGACTGCGTCGCGACACCGTTCCACGCCTGCGTGACGCTCTGCCCGGCGGCGAAGGACCAGCCCAGCGTCCAGCCGTTGAGCGCGTCGCCGAGGTTGGCGATGGTGACGGAGGCGCCGAATCCCGTCGACCACTGGTTCGTCACCTCGTAGGCGACCCGGCAGGCGGTGGCCGCGACGGCGCCCTGGGCTGCGACCACCCCCACGCCCAGGACAACCCGCCTGTCACCGGAGGAACCGGGCCCTGAAGCGATTCACGACCGCGCCGCTCAGCGTGCGGGCTCCCCCGCCTGGCATCGCGCGAGGTCAGCGCCGACGCCGCACCAGCACCAAGTCGTCACGGTGCACCAGCTGGCGCCCGTACTCCGGGCCGAGGTCCGCGCGCAGCTCCGACGTGGTGTGGCCCAGCAGGCCCGGCACCTCCTCGGAGGCGTACGCCACCAGCCCGCGCGCCACCACCACGCCGTCCGGGCCGCACAACTCCACCGGGTCGCCCGCCTCGAAGTCGCCCTCCACGCGGGTCACCCCGGCGGGCAGCAACGACGTCCGCCGATCCACGACCGCGCGTACGGCGCCCTCGTCGAGCACCAGCCGGCCCCGCGTCCGGGCGGCGTGCGCGAGCCACAGCAGACGCGTGGACGCCCGGCGCCCGGTGGCCGCGAACCAGGTGCCCACGTCTTCCCCAGCCAGCGCGGCTGCGGCGTTCTCCGCCGAGGTCAGCACCACAGGGATGCCCGAGGCCGTCGCGATGGCCACCGACTCCAGCTTGGTGACCATGCCGCCGGTGCCGATCGCGCTGCCCCGGGCCGTCACGTCGATGCCGTCCAGGTCCTGCGGTCCGCGCACCTCCGGGATGCGCACCGAGCCGGCCCGCGACGGCGGACCGGTGTGCAGCCCGTTGACGTCAGTGAGCAGCACCAGCGCGTCCGCATGCACCAGGTGGGAGACCAGGGCCGCGAGACGGTCGTTGTCACCGAACCGGATCTCGTCCGTGGCGACCGCGTCGTTCTCGTTGATCACCGGCACCACACCCAGTTCGAGCAACCGGCTCAGGGCGCGCTGCGCGTTCCGGTAGTGGGTGCGCCGCACGGTGTCGTCCGCCGTGAGCAGCACCTGGCCGACGCGCAGGCCGTGATCGAGGAAGGACCGCGTGTAGTGGGCGACGAGCAGCCCCTGCCCGGCCGACGCCGCGGCCTGCTGCGTCGCCAGGTCGCGTGGCCGCGCCGACAGCCCCAGCGGCTCGATGCCCGCCGCGATGGCCCCCGAGGACACGAGCACCACCTGGCCGCCGGAGGCCCGGCGGGCCGCCAGCACCTTGACCAGCGCGTCCAGGCGGGCGGGGTCGAGGCGGCCGTCCGCGTCCGTCAGAGACGAGGAGCCGACCTTGACGACCACGCGATGCGCGTCGACGAGGTGACGACGGTCGGACAGTGCGGCTGCGCTCACAGGGGGCATTCTCCCCCGTCGCGGGCCCCGGTCACGTGATTGACCGCACCCCGGACCGCCGCCACGTCAGTCCTCGTCCGTCCAGAGCCCCGCCTCGCGCTCCGTCCACAGCTCGGCGCGTGCCTCCGCCTTGGCGTCCATGCGCTCCTTGTACTGCTCGCGCTTCTCCCCACGCGTGGGACGCGAGCGCTCCTCGATGCGCATGTCCGTGCCGCGCGGGCCGGCGAGCAGCTCAGAGCCGGTCATCAGCGTCGGCTCCCAGTCGAAGACGACGGCGTCGGGGCCCGAGCCGATGACGACCTCCGCGCCCGCGACGGCCCCGGCGGCGAAGAGCTTCTCCTCGACGCCGAGCCGGGCGAGCCGATCGGCCAGGTACCCGACGGCCTCGTCGTTGCGGAAGTCCGTCTGGCGCACCCACCGCTCCGGCTTGGAGCCCAGGATCTGGAAGTAGTCCCGGCCGCCCTCGACGCGGTGCGTCACGGTGAAGCCCGTGTCGTCAATGGCCTTCGGGCGCAGCACCACCCGAGTCGCCTCGGGCGCCGGGGCCTCGCGGCGTGCGCGGTCCACCAGCTCGCCGAGCGCGAAGGTGAGCGGCCGCAGGCCCTCGTGGCTCGCGGTCGACACCTCGAAGACCTGCATGCCGCGGGCCTCCAGCTCGGGGCGCACCAGCTCGGCCAGGTCGCGGGCCTCGGGCACGTCGATCTTGTTGAGCACGACCAAGCGCGGGCGCTCATTGAGCGGCACACGGCCACCCTCGATGCCCAGGTCGCCCGGGTACGTCGCGAGCTCGGCCTCGAGCGCCTCGAGGTCGCTCAGCGGGTCGCGGTCGGGCTCGAGCGTCGCGCAGTCCAGCACGTGCACCAGCACGGCGCAGCGCTCGATGTGCCGCAGGAACTCCAGCCCGAGCCCCTTGCCCTCGCTGGCGCCGGGGATCAGCCCAGGCACGTCGGCGACGGTGTAGCGCGCGGACCCGGCCTGCACGACGCCCAGGTTCGGGATCAGGGTGGTGAAGGGGTAGTCCGCGATCTTGGGCCGCGCGGCGGAGATCGCCGCGACGAGGCTCGACTTGCCAGCGCTGGGGAAGCCGACCAACGCGACGTCGGCGATCGTCTTCAACTCCAGGACGATGTCCCGCGCCTCGCCGGGCTCGCCCAGCAGCGCGAAGCCCGGGGCCTTGCGGCGCGGGGACGCGATGGCCGCGTTGCCCAACCCGCCGTGGCCGCCGGCGGCGACGATGAACTCGGCGCCAGTGCCCACCAGGTCGGCGAGCACCTCGCCGGTGGTCGACTTCACGACTGTGCCGTCGGGAACCGGCAGCACCAGGTCCTCGCCCGAGGCGCCCTGGCGGTGGTCGCCCATGCCCTGCTTGCCCGACGACGCGTGCCGGTGCGGGGCGTGGTGGTAGTCGAGCAGCGTGGTCACCTGCGGGTCGACGACGAGCGTCACACTCCCGCCATGACCGCCGTTGCCGCCGTCGGGGCCGGCGAGCGGCTTGAACTTCTCCCGGCGGATCGAGACGCACCCGTGGCCGCCGTCACCGCCGCTGGCATGCAGGACGACGCGGTCGACGAAGGTCGCCATCGGTCACCACTCTCCTCGAGCCGGCGTCCGCCGGCCATCTCCACTGCCGCGAATGCTGGCAGGTCGTGCTGTGAGTCACGCGCGCTATGCGCGCGCTTTGTGCTGGCAACGACGAAGGGACGCACCGCACCGGTGCGCCCCTTCGACGAACGAGATAGACGGGGTCAGACCGCCGCCGCCACGATGTCGATGACCTTGCGGCCACGACGCTGGCCGAACTCCACCGCGCCCGGCGCGAGGGCGAACAGCGTGTCGTCCTTGCCGCGGCCGACGTTGATGCCGGGGTGGAAGTGCGTGCCGCGCTGGCGGACGATGATCTCGCCAGCCTTGACGACCTGACCACCGAAGCGCTTGACGCCGAGGCGCTGCGCGTTCGAGTCGCGACCGTTGCGCGACGAGCTCGCGCCCTTCTTGTGTGCCATGACGTACCTGCCTTCGTGCTCAGATGGATGACGCTCCGCGGACCACGCCGCGGCGCAAGATCAGTTGATGCCGGTGACCTTCAGGCGGGTCAGCTTCTGGCGGTGACCCTTGCGCACGCGGTAGCCGGTCTTGTTCTTGTACTTGAGGATGTCGATCTTCGGGCCCTTCTCGTCCCGGACGACCTCCGCCGTGACGGTGATCTTCGCGAGATCCTGGGCGTCGTGGGTGACCTTCTCACCATCGACGAGCAGCAGGGCGGGAAGCTCGACAGTCGAACCGGCCTGCGCGGAGAGGCGGTCGACGACGACGACGTCGCCCACGGCGACCTTCTCCTGGCGGCCGCCAGCCTTCACGATCGCGTACACCACGTTGCTGCTCATCTCTGCTCGTCGAACTTCAGTCGGGGGCGCGCTCTACGTGATGGACACGGGTGTTGGCCCTCACATCACGGACGCGCACGTCGGTGCGCCCAAACGCACCGACGTTCAAGAGTACGGAACGCCTCTGGCTCGGTCAAATGAGCCCGAGGCGCCCCCGTACCCGTCAGGTCGCCGGGGACTCCTCGTCCTCGTCGGCCTCGAACACCTCGGGTGACACCGGCGTCAGCGCGAGCGCCTCCACCGACTCCCCCTGTGCCAGCTCCTCGGCGACGACCACGTCGGTCGCCTCGGCCGAGGGCACCGCGAAGGCCGCCAGCACGTCGAGCACAGGCGCCTCCACCGCGGGCTCCGCCGCGTCAGCCGACGCGCCGCGCGAGCCCCGCGCAGGAGCGTCGGCGG
>JAEWEI010000406.1 GCA_023389545.1 Actinomycetes bacterium
GAGGTCGGCCTGGCCGGAGAGATCCGCCCGGTGACGGGCACGACCCGGCGGCTCGCGGAGGCCGCGCGGCTCGGGTTCGTCCGTGCCGTGGTGCCGGCCGGCTCGGTGGAGCCGGGGACGGCGCCCGCTGGCATGGAGATCCTCGAGGCCGGCGACCTCGCGGAGGCCGTCCGCGCGTGCGGCGTGTCCGGGGAGCGCCGATCCTGATCTCCGCGCCGGCGCCCGGCGTCATCGAGCGCGTTGCACCGCGAGTCGTCCCACCTGCGCGCGACGGCGCCCCGCGTAGGATCACGGATGTGCCGACGACTCCTGTGCCTGACGACCTGCTGCGCTCGACGCTGGCCGCCGTCGCGCCCGGCGGGGAGCTGCGCGACGGACTCGAGCGCATCCTGCGCGGGCGCACCGGCGCCCTGATCGTCCTGGGCCATGACAGCACCGTCGAATCGATCTGCTCCGGCGGCTTCGCCCTCGACATCGAGTTCTCGGCGACGCGGCTGCGCGAGCTCGCGAAGATGGACGGCGCGATCGTCGTCGACCGGGACGTCCGCCGGATCCTGCGCGCCGCAGTGCAGCTGCTGCCGGACCCCACCATCGAGACCACCGAGTCCGGCACCCGCCACCGCACCGCCGAGCGCGTCGCCAAGCAGACCGGCTACCCCGTCATCTCCGTGTCCGCGTCGATGCGGATCGTCGCGCTCTACGTGGGCGGCGTGCGCCACGTGCTCGAGGACTCGGACACGATCCTGTCCCGCGCCAACCAGGCACTCGCGACCCTCGAGCGCTACAAGTCGCGGCTCGACGAGGTCAGCGGCACGCTCTCCGCCCTGGAGATCGAGGACCTCGTCACCGTCCGCGACGTGTCAGCGGTGGTGCAGCGCCTGGAGATGGTGCGCCGCATCTCCGAGGAGATCGCTGGCTACGTCGTCGAGCTCGGCACCGACGGGCGGCTCCTGTCACTGCAGCTCGACGAGCTGACCGGCGGCATCGGCTCCGACCGCGAGCTCGTCATCCGCGACTACGTGGACACCTCGCGCAAGGAGCGGGACGCGAACGCCGTGCAGGCCGCGCTCGCCGAATTGGACAGCACCGAGCTCATCGACATCACGCACTTCGCCCGGGTGCTCGGGCTGCCCGGCGGCGGCGACGCCCTCGACGCAGCCGCCGGACCCCGCGGATACCGGCTGCTGTCCAAGGTCCCGCGCCTGCCCGCCGCGATCGTCGACCGCCTGGTCGAGCACTTCGGCGGCCTGCAGAAGCTGCTCGCCGCCAGCATCGAGGACCTCATGGCGGTGGACGGCGTCGGCGAGCAGCGGGCCCGCGCCGTGCGTGAGGGGCTGTCCCGGCTCGCCGAGTCGAGCATCCTCGAGCGCTACGTCTGACGGCGCCACATCTGGCAGCTCGGGTCAGTCGAGCACGAAGACCAGCGGCGCCGAGGTGGCGCCGCCTGCGGTGAGGGTCGCCGAGTACGTGCCCGACTTCACCGCCGGCAGTCCGGTGGCGCACCCCTCCGCCGAGCGCACCCGCGTCCACTGCACCTGCGTGACGTCGCTCTGGCCCGGCGGGAGCAGCAGCTCGCGCTTGGCGGCGCCCGCAGGGCAGTCGCGGCTGGACCAGATCCGGTCCTCGCCGGAGACGATCGCGATCTCGAGCGTCTCCGCGCCCGCGTCGACCAGGCAGTCGGCCTCGCCGGTGTTCGCGAGGGTGACGGTGAAGGTCGGGATCGCCGCCGCGGCGTAGGAGGCCGCGTCTGCGGCGAGGGTGAGGCCGAGCGCCTCGGGCGCGCACGCCTGCGGTGCGCCTGGCTCGGGCTCCTCCTCGGACCCGTCGGCGGGCGCCTGCTCGCCGGGGCCCTCGGCGTTGACGTCGTTCGCGTCCTGCGGGGCTCCGCCGCGGCCCGCCAGCGCCCAAACGAGGGCCACGATCAGCAACAGCGGGATGCCCAGGACCACAAGCCGACGGGTCCAGTAGACCCGGGACGGCAGCGGCCCAGCCGGTCGCAGCACACCCATGACGGCACCGTCCTCACCTTGGCCGCGCACCGGCGGCGCTTCACCCGGTCAGCCGTACGGTACCGGTCTCCCGGCTCGGAGCCCGCGCCCTGCCCGGCGGGTCGCCGCCTGATCGGGCGTGCCGGGTGGCGGGCCAGGGTGGGAGAGGATGGGCGCGTGTCGCCTGTCCCCGCTGTGGAGCCGTTGCGCGCGGCGGTGCTCGACTGGTTCGGGCGCCATGCGCGCGACCTGCCATGGCGTGCGGCGGACCGCTCGGCGTGGGGCGTGCTGGTCAGCGAGGTGATGCTGCAGCAGACGCCCGTGGCGCGCGTGGAGCCGGCGTGGCGGGCGTGGATGTCCAGGTGGCCCGAGCCTGCTGATCTCGCGGCGGCGAGCCCGGCAGATGTGCTGCGCGCGTGGGACCGCCTGGGCTACCCGCGTCGGGCCTTGCGCTTGCAGGAGTGCGCGCGGGCGGTGGTCGAACGCCATGGTGGTGTGGTGCCGGAGGGCGCCGACGACCTGCTCGCACTGCCGGGGGTGGGCCCGTACACGGCTGCGGCGGTGCAGGCCTTCGCGTTCGGCCGCCGCTCGGTGGTGCTGGACACGAATGTGCGCCGGGTGCTGGCTCGCGCGGTGCAGGGTGCGGCGTTGCCGGCCCCCTCGCAGACGGTGGCCGAGGTCCGCCTGGCGGATGGCCTGGTCCCGGTGGACGACGCCACGGCAGCTCGCTGGTCCGCCGCGTCGATGGAGCTCGGCGCACTGGTGTGCACGGCCCGCAGCCCACGGTGCGAGGCGTGCCCGATCGCGGGGATGTGCGCGTGGCGGGCGGCCGGGCGGCCGGTTGACGAGCATGCGGGCCGACGTCGGACGCAGGCGTGGACGGGCACCGACCGGCAGGTGCGGGGCAAGGTGATGGCGCTGCTTCGCGACGCCTTGGGTCCCGTGCCCGCCGAGGCGGTGGACGCGGTGTGGCCGGACCGGGCGCAGCGTGAGCGGTGCGTGGAGTCGTTGCTCGTGGACGGGCTGCTGGTGCGCACGCCGGGGGCGGACGACGACCAGCCGAGCTACCGGCTGCCCTGAGCGTGCCCGCTCACAACTCGATCAGCATGCGCGTGTTGCCGAGCGTGTTCGGCTTCACGCGCGCGAGGTCGAGGAACTCGGCGACGCCGTCGTCGTGCGAGCGCAGCAGCTCGGCGTAGACCTCCGGGGTGACGGGCGTCCCGTCGATCG
>JAEWEI010000421.1 GCA_023389545.1 Actinomycetes bacterium
ACACGCGGCGCTGCACGTCGGTGAACACCCCGTCCACGGGCAGCGTCCGCGTGATGTCGGCGGTGTACAGCGAGTCGATCTCCACGCCGGCGTCGATCAGCACGAGCTGGCCGGGCCGCACCTGTCCGTCGTTGTCGGTCCAGTGCAGCGTGGTGGCGTGGTCGCCCGCGGCGGCGATGGTCTCGTAGCCGACGTAGTTGCCCTCCAGGCGGGCGTGCCCGAGGAACGCGCCCTCGATCACGCGCTCACCGCGCCGGTGCGCCACCGCTGCGGGCAGCTCGGCGACGATCTTCTCGAACCCGGCAATGGTGGTCGCCACCGCCTCGCGCATCTGCTCGACCTCATGCGCGTCCTTGACGAGCCGCAGCTCGGACAACGCCTCGGCCAAGCGGGCGTCGGCCTCGCCGGCGTCCTCGGCGGCGCGGATCTCCTCGACCACCGCGTCGACGGCCTCGTCCACGCCGGACACGGCCACGAGCCGGACGCCGTCCGGGCCCACGTCCTTCGCGAGCGCGTCACGCAGGTCGTCGAGGTGGGCGGTGCGGATGCCCGTGAGCGTCTCCAGGTCCGCGAACGTCGGGCGGGCGCCCACCCAGAACTCGCCGTAGCGCGCGTCCGAGAAGAACTCCTCGCTGTCGCGCCCGGCCGGCGGGCGCACGTACAGCACCGCCTGGTGGGTCGCGCTGCCCTCGCCGTCGTCGTCGGGGTGCAGCACCAGCACCGCGTCCGGCTCCTGCTCGACGCCGAGCCCCGTGAGGTGCGCGAACGCCGAGTGCGGACGGAAGCGGTAGTCGGTGTCGTTCGAGCGGACCTTGAAGGCGCCCGCGGGGATGACGAGCCGCTGGCCCGGGAACTGGGCGCCCAGCCGCTCACGCCGCACAGCCGTATGCGGCACGGCCGCGCCCGGCTCGGTGGACAGGCCGGGGCGGGCGCCCCACCCGGAGGCCATGAACTCCTTGAACGCCACCGAGGAGGGGCGCTGGGAGCGGTTCTCGCCCCGGCTCTCCAGGGGCTGCTCGTCCGACGGCACGGTCTCGGGGGTCACGTCCTCGCTCATGGTCCCATCCTCGCACCAGTGCCTGGCGGGACGGTCGGCAGAGCGGCCCGAGCGCGGGCAACTAAAGTTGTGCGGTGCGCATCGATCTGCATACCCACTCCACGGCCTCGGATGGAACCGAGAGACCGTCCGACGTCATCGCCGCGGCCACCCGCGCGGGCCTTGACGTCGTCGCCCTCACCGACCACGACACCACCGCCGGCTGGGACGAGGCGACAACGGCTGCCCAGCAGCACGGCATCGCCCTGGTGCGCGGCGCCGAGATCTCAGCCCGCTCGCACGGGACGAGCGTCCACCTGCTGTCCTACCTGCACGACCCGGCCCACCCCGACCTGCTGGCCGAGATCGGCCAGACCCGATCGGCCCGGCTCAGCCGCGCCCAGCAGATGGTCGGGCTGCTCGCCGAGGACTACCCCGTCACCTGGGAGCACGTGGTCGCCCAGTCCGGCCCCGACACCGTCGTGGGCCGCCCGCACATCGCCGACGCCCTCGTGGCGCTGGGCGTGGTGCCGAGCCGCGACGCCGCCTTCGCCGACCTGCTCACCGCGGACAGCCGCTACTACGTCCCCCATCACGCCCCCGACGCCGTCGTGGCGGTGCGCGCGATCCGCGCAGCGGGCGGCGTGCCCGTCTTCGCGCACCCGGGCGCCACCGGCCGCGGCCGGATCGTGCCCGACGAGGTCTTCGACGAGCTGGCCGAGGCCGGGCTCGCGGGCATGGAGATCGGGCACCGGGACCACTCGACGGAGCAGGCCGTGCGGCTGCTAGGCATCGCCGCGCGGCTCGGCATGCTCGTCACGGGGTCCAGCGACTACCACGGCGCCGGCAAGCTCAACCGGCTCGGGGAGCACCTGACCCCGGCCGCCGTGCTGGACGCCATCGAGGAGCAAGGACACGTCGAGGTGGTGCGCCCATGAGCGAGTTCTTCGACGCGCGGCTGTTCAGCGAGGTCTTCATCACGCTGTTCGTGATCATGGACCCGCCGGGCGCCGTGCCGATCTTCCTGGCGCTGACCAGCACGCTGACGCGCGCCCAGCGCAACCGGGCGGCGCGTCAAGCGGTGCTCGTGGCGCTCGGCGTCATCATCGCGTTCGCGGTGTTCGGACAGCAGCTCCTGTCCTACATGCACATCTCGCTGCCGGCGCTGCAGGCGTCCGGCGGCCTGCTGCTGCTGCTCGTCGCGATGGAGCTCCTCACCGGCAAGATGGAGGAGCCGCAGCCCTCGGGCGCGAAGGGCGTGAACGCGGCGATCGTCCCGCTCGGCACCCCGCTGCTCGCCGGGCCCGGCGCCATCGTCGCGACGATGGTGTTCGTGCAGGGCAGCAAGGGGGACACCGTCGCCTGGACGTCGATCGTGCTCGCGCTGCTCGCGGTGCACGTGTGCCTGTTCCTGGCGATGCGGTTCGCGAACGTCGTCCACCGCGTGCTGGGCGACTCCGGGACGATCCTCATCTCGCGGATCGCGGGCCTGCTGCTCGCGGCGATCGCCGTGCAGCTCGTGGCGGACGCGGTCATCGCGTTCGTGCAGAACGCCTAGCCGGCCCCCTCGCAGCATGACAAAGGCGAGCCGTCCGAGGACGGCTCGCCTTTGTCATGCGCTCATGCGCTCCGGGTCACTCGGCCGCGGGC
>JAEWEI010000002.1 GCA_023389545.1 Actinomycetes bacterium
TGTCCACGCCCGCCGTGGAGTCGGGCGCGGCGGTGGGCACGGCAGTGTGCGCGGCGTCCTCCGCGGCGCCGGGCGGCGCCCACGTGAGGCCCTCCGTGCTCGACGCCGGCCACTCGGCATGCTGCGGGACCAGCGGCTCCCGGAACGCCAGGTCGAGGTGGACCGGTCCCGGGTTCCCGCTGCGCGCGCCCGTCGCGGCCGCGACCGCCCGGGAGAGCACGTTGCGCAGGTCGGCGTCCTCGCCGGGCCGCCCGGTCGGCGCCGGCACGTCCGCGGCCCAGCGCGTCGAGGCGCCGAAGATGCCGACCTGGGCGGTGGTCTGGTTGGCGCCGGTGCCGCGCAGCTCATGCGGGCGGTCAGCGGTGAGGAGGATCAACGGCAGGCCCGCATGATGCGCCTCGAGCACCGCGGGGTGCAGGTTCGCCACAGCGGTGCCCGACGTCGTCACGACGATCACGGGCCGCCGGTCGCCGATCGCGTCATGTGCCTTCGCCAGGCCCAGTGCGAGGAAGCCCGCGGCCCGCTCGTCGGTGCGCACGTGCAGGCGGATCGCCGGGGCGCCCGCGGGGCGTTCCCCGTCGGCACGGGCCGCATCGGCCAGCGCGTAGGCCAGCGGGGCGCTGCGCGATCCCGGCGCCAGGACGGCGTCGCGGACTCCGAGGGCCGCGAGCGCCTGGACCAGGACGCGCGCCGCGGTGGTGGCGGGGGCGTCGTGGGCATCGGCGGGGCGCGGGCCCGGCGCGGAAGTGCGTGTCACGGTCCCACCGTAAACCGGCCCCGAGGGGTGGCCTGCTCGATGCCGTCCAGGCGCGCGAGCCAGCGGTCGCGCGCGTCCGGCTCGGCGGCGACAGCGGCGAGCAGCACGGGGTCGACGGCCGGTCGGCGCACAGCGATCTGCCCGTCCACCGGCAGCAGCGGGTCCGCTGTGACATCGGCGGTGAGGAGCTGGGCGGTGGCGAGGCCGCACGCGTACGGCAGCTCCGGCAACGCGGCCGCGAGCGCGAGGCCCGCGGCGAGCCCCACGGACGTCTCCAGGGCGGACGAGACCACCACGGGCAGCCCCACGTCGGCGGCGAGGTCCAGGCAGGCGCGCACCCCGCCGAGCGGCTGCACCTTGAGCACCACGATGTCCGCGGCCTCGGCGCGCACCACGGCGTACGGGTCCTCCGCGCGGCGGATCGACTCGTCGGCGGCGATCGGCACATGCGTCGCGCGTCGCACAGCGGCCAGGCCCGGCACGTCGGCCACCGGCTGCTCGGCGTACTCCAGCCCCCCCGCGGCGCGGTCGAGCACCCGCAGCCGGGCGATGGCGGTGTCCACATCCCACCCGCCGTTCGCGTCCACCCGGATGGCGCCGCTGGGACCGAGGGCGTCGCGGACGGCCTCCAGGCGCTCCACCTCGTCACGCTCGGACTGCCCCGGCTCGGCGACCTTGACCTTGGCCGTCCGGCACCCGCCCGAGCCGCTGACAATGCGGTGGGCGGTCGCGGCGTCCACAGCCGGCACTGTGACGTTCACCGGGATCGCGTCACGCACCGGGGCGGGCCAGCCCACCTCAGCGGCCTCCCGCGCGGCGCGCAGCCAGCTCGCGGACTCGGCGGCGTCGTAGTCCCAGAACGGGCTCAGCTCGCCCCAGCCGACAGGGCCCCGCCACAACATCCCCTCCCGCACGGTGATGCCGCGGAACCGGGTGCGCATCGGGATCTGGAAGACGTGCGCGCCAGCGGGCGCGGACTGCTGGTGCGCGGGCTGGCGCCGTGCGGGCCGGGCGGCGGGTTCGAGGGGCACGGCCTCAGCCTAGGAGCGCCGTCCCCACGGCTCGACCCCGGCGCCGCGCGGCCAGGCGCCGCAGGTCCGCTGGCTAGGGTGTGGGACGTGAGCGACCTCCCCCCTCAGGTGTCCGAGACCTTCGACCCGACGCGCTGGCGCGCCGTCGCCGGCTTCGAGGACCTCACCGACCTCACGTACCACCGCGGCGTCGAGCGGACGTCCGGGCCGGATGGCGCCGCCGAGCGCGACCTGCCGGTGGTGCGCGTGGCCTTCGACCGGCCCGAGGTGCGCAACGCGTTCCGCCCGCACACCGTCGACGAGCTGTACCGCGTGCTCGACCACGCGCGGATGAGCTCCGACGTGGGCACCGTGCTGCTGACCGGCAACGGGCCGAGCCCGAAGGACGGCGGGTGGGCGTTCTGCTCCGGCGGCGACCAGCGCATCCGCGGCCGCGACGGCTACCGGTACACGTCCGACCCGGACGCCGAGCACGCCGACGCGATCGACCCCGCGCGGGCGGGCCGCCTGCACATCCTGGAGGTGCAGCGCCTCATCCGCACGATGCCCAAGGTCGTCGTCGCGGTGGTGGGCGGCTGGGCCGCCGGCGGCGGGCACTCGCTGCATGTGGTGGCGGACCTGACGATCGCCTCGCGCCAGCACGCGCGGTTCATGCAGACCGACGCGAACGTCGGCTCGTTCGACGGCGGCTACGGCTCGGCGCTGCTCGCCCGCCAGGTGGGGCAGAAGCGCGCCCGGGAGATCTTCTTCCTGGCCCGCGAGTACTCCGCGGAGGACGCCCTGGCGTGGGGCGCTGTCAACGACGTCGTCGACCACGACCAGCTCGAGGACGCCGCGCTGGAGTACGCGCGGATCATCGCCACCAAGTCGCCGCAGGCCATCCGGATGCTGAAGTTCGCCTTCAACCTCGCCGACGACGGGCTGGCCGGGCAGCAGGTCTTCGCGGGCGAGGCGACGCGGCTCGCGTACATGACGGATGAGGCCGTGGAGGGGCGCGACGCGTTCCTGCAGCGCCGGGACCCGGACTGGTCGGGCTTCCCGTACGCGTACTGAGCCGTCCCGCGCACTGCGCCGTCCCGCGTACTGAGCCTGGTCAGCGCTCGGCGAACGCCCAGGCGGCGACGTCGAGGACCTGGCTGACCAGCAGCGCTCCCCCGAGCAGCAGCGCGAGCAGCACGGCCCCCGCGGCGAGCACCGCCGCGACGCCGTGGTTGTCGTGCTCGATGGCCTCATGCGAGTCAAGAGTTGTCATGCGACCAGCCTGGCGACGCGCGCGCCGCGCCACATCGGCCCCCCGGCCGAGACCGCCGCGGGGCTCCTCCACCCGGCCGATGGGGCCGGGTCAGCCCCTGGGCGCAGCCGCGCCCCGCGAGGTCCACCCTGGGCAGGACAACGCCCGCCAGCAGCGCCGTCAGCTGACGGTGAGCGAGCCCTTCCCCGCGGGGATCAGCTCGACCCAGGTGTTGCCCGGCGCCAGCGTCACCGAGGCGCCCTCGGCCGTGACGAGCCGCAGCGGCGCGTCCGGTGCGTCCTTCTGCCAACGCGCCGCGATCGTCTTGCCGCCGGTGGCCACCACGGCGTCGCCCGAGCCGACCAGCGAGTAGGTCGGCACCGCGGCGCCGCCCTGGGCGCCGTATCCGGTGTCGGGGTGGTCGGCGGTGATCGCGACGACGTTCGTCGCCGAGAGCCGCGCGCCGCTCGCGGAGGTGGCCGGATTCGCCCCCTCGGAGCGGAGCCACGCCGAGCCGTCCCACGTCCAGCTCGGGCTGGACGCCGCTGAGAGCCGGAACGCGAGCGTGCCCGCGGGCGTCCCCGCAGCGACGGCCGACGCCCGCTCGGGGGTGCGGGCGAAGTCGAACTGCTCCTGCGGCGCGGCCTGGTGCTCGCCGTCCACCTGGTCCCAGAACACCTGCGGGTTGCCGTACACGTTGTGCGGCGCGGACCGGCCGCTCACCCGGTACATGCCCGCCACACCGCGGTCGTGGCTCAGGGACTGCACCCCGGAGGCGGCCACCTCCTCGAGGATGCCGGGCTGGCCGCCCGAGTACGCGAGCAGCCCGTGCAGCGGCGCCACGATCAGGGGGTCCATCGGGCGCACCGAGCGGATGGGGCCGACCTCGCCCGGCGTCTGCGAGTGGAACACCGCGACGAACCGCGACACGTCGAACTCGACGATCGTCTCCCAGACCACGTCGGCCTGCTCGAGTCCCGCCTGCGGGCGGGCGACCGCTGTGTTCTCGATCTTCACCGCGAGCGCCGGCCGGGCGGCGGGCTCCCCCGCGACCCCCGTCAGCGGCCACGTCGGGGGGATCACCGGCGCGGGCGCTGCCGCCTTGGCGGCCTCGATCGTGGGGGGCACCACCACCGGCTCGTCGATGCGCGGCATGGGCGCCGGCTGGCTGCAGGCGGCGAGCGCGAACACCGCCGTGAGCCCCAGGCCGGCAATCGCCGTCGTCCTACGTCGTGCCCTGCGCATGGATCCCCCTCGTCGCGGCGCGCGCCGCGGTGTCAGCTGACGGTGACGGAGCCCGACCCGTTGGGGACGAGCTCAACCCAGGTGTTGCCCGGAGCCAGTGTGACGTTCGTTCCGTCGGCTGTGGTGAGGGTGAGCGGCGCGTCGGTGGCCGACTTGCTCCACGTCGCGGTGATCGTCTGGCCGCCGGAGGCGACTAGCGCCTCGCCGGAGCCGACGAGCTTGGTCTCCGGGACGGGGCTCCCCGCCGGGTCGACGGTGCCCGAGTCCACGAGGTCCACGCGCAGCACCACCACGTTCGCGGCTGAGAGCCGCGCGCCCGAGGCCGCTGTCGCGGGGACGCCTGACTCCGACCGCAGCCACGCGGACGTCGCGGCGTCCCAGTCCCAGCCCGGGTTGGAGTAGGACGAGATGTGGACCGCCACGGACGTGGCGGGCGTGCCGGCGGTCACCGCGCTCGCCTGCGCCACGGCGCGCGCGAAACTGAACTGCTCCGGGGGCAGGTTCTGGTGGCCGGCGTCCGCCTGCTCGAGGAACGTGGACAGCGAGCCGAACACGTTGTGCGGCGCCTTGGCGGTCTTCGCGCGGTAGAACCCGTCGTCGCCGCGGTCGTGGCTGAGGATCTGCACGCCCGAGTCGGCCAGGGCCGTCACGAAGCCCTGCTGGCCGCCGGAGAACGCCACCAGGCCCTTGAGCGGCGCGGTGATGGCCGGGTCCATGGGGCGGATCGAGCGGATCGGCCCGACCTCGTCGGGGAGCTGCGAGTTGTACACGGCCACGAACCGGGTCACGCCGCCCTCGACCACCTGCTCCCAGACCACGTCGGCCTGGTCCAGGCCCGTCTGGGGGCGGACCTCCTTCGGGTTCTCGATCTTCACCGCGACGGCGGGGCGGTTCACCACGTCGTCAGCGGCGACCCCGGTGAGCGGCC
>JAEWEI010000030.1 GCA_023389545.1 Actinomycetes bacterium
GGGCTCGTGCGGCTGTCGGTGGGCCTCGAGGGGATCGACGACATCCTCGCGGACCTCGACGCGGGCTTCCGGGCCGCGAAGGGCGCCTGAGTCCGACGTGCCCGACGTTCCCACGACTGTCCCGTCGCCGTCCGGCTCCTGGGTCGCCCTGACCCGGGAGCCGGAGGGCGGCGGCCCTCCCGCCACCGCCGTACATTGGGACGCCATGTCCACGGAACACACCGCCCGGGTCGCCGCCTCAGGGCGCCCGCACCGGCCCGCGGCCCCCGGCTCCGTGCCGGCGCCCACGAGCCGACATGGCGTGCCCGTGGCGCCGTCCGCGCCGCCCACCCGGGCGAGCAGCGCGTGGCGTGAGGGCGACGACCCCGGACGACGCGAGTTCGTCGACCTGGGGCCGCTCGAGCTGGAGGGCGGCGGGCGCCTGCCCAGCGTGCGACTGGCCTATGAGACGTGGGGAACCCTCAACGCCGCCGGCGACAACGCGGTGCTGGTGCTGCACGCGCTGACCGGGGACTCCCATGTCACCGGCGAGCCCGGGCCGGGCCACCCCACCGCTGGCTGGTGGTCGTCGCTGGTCGGCCCAGGCGCGCCGATCGACACCGACAGCTACTTCGTCGTGGCCCCCAACGTGCTGGGCGGCTGCCAGGGCTCCACCGGCCCGTCCTCGATCGCCCCTGACGGGCGCCCGTGGGGCAGCCGGTTCCCGCACGTGACGGTGCGGGACCAGGTCGCGGCCGAGATCGGCCTCGCCGACGCGCTCGGCATCGACTCGTGGGCGCTGGTCATCGGCGCGTCGATGGGCGGGCAGCGCGTGCTCGAGTGGGGCGCCACGGCGCCCGAGCGGGTGCGCGGCCTCGCGGCGATCGCCACCGCCGCGCAGACCTCGGGCGACCAGATCGCAAGCTTCCACACCCAGCTCGCCGCGGTGCAGGCCGATCCGCGGTTCGCGGGCGGCGACTACTACGACGCGCCCGATGGCGAGGGCCCGCACATCGGCCTCGGCATCGCACGGCAGATCGCCCACCAGACGTACCGGTCGGCGCTCGAGCTCGACGAGCGGTTCGGCCGCATCCCGCAGGGTGGGGAGAACCCCTTCGAGGGCGGCCGGTTCGCCGTGCAGTCGTACCTCGACCACCACGGCGACAAGCTCGCCCGGCGGTTCGACGCCAACACGTACGTGGTGCTCACCCGCACGATGATCACCCACGACCTCGGCCGGGACAGAGGCGGAGTCGACGCCGCGCTCGCGACGATCACCGCGAAGGCGCTGATCGTGGCAGTGGACTCCGACCGGCTCTTCCTCCCGGCCCAGTCCGAGCGGATCGCCGCCGGGATCCCGGGCGCCGGGCCGGTGCGCACCATCCACTCCGACTTCGGCCACGACGGGTTCCTCATCGAGGCCGAGCAGCTCGGCGCGATCGTCACGGAGTTCCTGGCCGGGCTCTGACTGGCCGCCTGACGCCGCCGGGCGGCAGCCGCCCGGCGGCGAGCCGGTGGCAGCCGCCCCTGTGCCCGGGCGGCGCCCGTGCGCAAGGATGTGCGCATGACGAGCATCCCGGCGCCGCCCTCCCCCGAGCTCGCCGCCGCCACCGAGGCGCTCAGCGCCCAGTGGGCGGCCCTGCGGCCGTGGATGGGCGCGCAGGTCGACGCCGCCACGGGCGCGGAGCCGAGCATCCTCGAGGGCTGGACGGTCGCGCACCTCGTCGCCCACGTCGGGCGCGCGCTCAACGCGCTCACCGCCGTGGAGCCGGCGCCCGCCGGGACCGTGCCGCTGGCGCTCGGCGAGTACGTGGCCGGGTACGGCGACAGCGCGGCGGACATCGCACAGGGCACACGCGACCTCGCCGAGACGCTGTCCGGCGACCTGCTGGGCGGTGTCGACGCGCTTGCCGCAGAGGCTTTCGCGCACCTCCACACGCTCGGCGCGGTGGACCGGGTGGTCGTCGCGCGCCGCGGCCCCATCCACCTGGGCGACATGGTGACGTCCCGGGTCATCGAGCTCGTGGTGCACGCGGACGACCTGCAAAGGTCGGTGGACCGGGCGCGCACCAGCCCCAGCGGCGCGGAGCTGCTCGACCGCGGGGCCCCCGGCCCGGGCCCGATCGACGCCGGGGCGCTCGGGCTGGTGTCGCAGGCGCTGCTCGATGTGCTGGTCGCCCGTGGCGGCTGGAGCGTCGAGGTCGTGGACCCGCTGACGTGGGTGCGGCTCGCCGCCGGGCGCACCCACTATGACGTGGACACGCTGGCCGCGGCGCTGCAGGCGCCGTACACGTCGGACGCCGTCCCGGACCTCGGCAGGGTGCTGCCACTGTTCTGAGGGGCGGCGCGAGACTGCCCGGGGCCAGGGCGACTGCGGGGTACGGTGCACAGATGCTCGCCGCGTATGCCGCCCGGACCCACCACGACGACCCCCTGAGCGCCCTGGAGGTCGGCGACCGCCCCGCGCCGGTGGAGCGCGAGCACTGGACCACCGTCGACGTGCGCGCCGCCAGCCTGAACCACCACGACCTGTGGTCGCTGCGCGGCGTCGGGCTGCGCTCCGACAAGCTGCCCATGATCCTCGGCACCGACGCCGCCGGGGTCACTGCGGACGGCCGCGAGGTCGTGGTGCACTCCGTCATCGGCGGCGCCAGCGGCCACGGCGTCGGCCCGGACGAGCCCCGCAGCCTCCTGTCCGAGCGCTACCCCGGCACGCTCGCCGAGCAGGTGTCGGTCCCCACGTGGAACCTCGTCGACAAGCCCGCCGGCCTGTCCTTCGTCGAGGCCGCCTGCGTGCCCACGGCCTGGCTGACCGCCTACCGCATGCTGTTCAGCAGCGGGCGGGCCACCCCCGGGCAGCGGGTCCTGGTGCAGGGCGCCGGGGGCGGGGTCGCCACGGCTGCCGTGCTGCTCGGGGCGGCCACGGGCCTGGAGGTGTGGGTGACGAGCCGCGACGCCGGACGTCGGGCGCGCGCGGTCGAGCTGGGCGCCGCCGGCGCCCTGGCTCCCGGCGAACGACTGCCCGGCAAGGCCGACCTGGTGCTCGAGACCGTCGGGGCGGCCACGTGGTCGCACTCCATCGGCGCGCTGCGCCCGGGCGGGACGGTCGTGGTCGCCGGCGCCACCACCGGAGACCCGGATGCGGCCCAGCTGCAGCGCATCTTCTTCCTGGAGCTGTCGGTGGTCGGCGTGACCATGGGCGCCCGAGACGACCTGGTGCACCTGCTCGCCCTGCTCGACCGCACCGGCCTGCGCCCACTCGTCGACGCGACCTACCCCCTGGCGCAGGCGCACGCTGGGCTCAGGCGGCTGCACGAGGGCGCGCAGTTCGGCAAGGTCGTCCTGGAGGTCTGAGCGACGGGGACAGGGAGGGACGCGCATGGCCGGTCGATGGGGTCCTGATGTGCTCGGGCCCGATTACCGCGCCCGCACGCTCCCGCTCGCGCCCGACGACGAGGGCGAGGTCGTCGCCACCCTGGTCCGCTACGCGCCGCCGACGCCAGAGGCCCTGCGGCCCTCCCGCAGCGTGCTGTACGTGCACGGCTGGTCCGACTACTTCTTCCAGACCGAGCTCGCCGAGTTCTGGCACCGGCACGGCGCCGCGTTCTACGCCCTCGACCTGCGCAAATACGGCCGCAGCCTGCGCCCTCACCAGACCCCGGGCTACGTCGACGACCTGCGGACGTACGACGAGGAGATCGAGGCCGCCATCGAGCAGATCCGGCGGGATCTCGGCGCCCGCTCACGGCTGCTGATGATGGGCCACTCCACGGGCGGGCTCGTGTCCGTGCTGTGGGCGGACCGGCACCCTGGCGAGGTCGACTCGCTTGTGCTCAACAGCCCATGGCTCGAGCTGCAGGGGTCGGCAGTGCTGCGCCACGTGAGCACCCCGGCGATCCACCAGCTCGCGCGGTTCTCCCCCCGTGCCGCGCTGCCGAACATCGACCCCGGGTACTACGCCCGCACGCTGCGCGCCGTGGACGGCGGCGAGTGGGAGTACGACGAGCAGTGGCGGCCGGTGCCGGCCTTCCCGGTCCGGGCGGGGTGGCTGCGCGCCATCATGGACGGCCACGCGCAGGTGGCGCGCGGCCTCGACATCCAGGCGCCGATCCTCATGGCCGCGTCGAGCCGGTCCGCGATCAGCCCGCGGTGGAGCGAGGCCATGCGCGCCTCCGACTCCGTGCTCGACGTCGAGCTGCTCGCGCGCCGCGCCGTGCAGCTCGGGTCACTCGTGACGATCGCGCGGATTCCCGGTGGCCTGCATGACCTGACCCTCTCCAGGGAGCCCGTCCGGTCGCGCTTCTACGCGGAGGTCAGCCGGTGGCTCTCCGCGTACGGCTGGGGCTGACCGCGCCGGACCGCGTCAGGCCCCGGTCGCCTCGAGCAGGGTGGGGCCGCCGTCGCCGATCCGCCACGCGCGCCACCCGTCGACGACGCCCTCGACGTCAGCCGCCGCTGCCGCCGCCTCATCCGGGTCGGAGTGCAGCCCCCCGCCGGGCAGCTCGATCAGGCCGTCCAGGCGCAGTGTCGCGACGAGCCGCTGGCCGCGTCGTGCACGGAACCACACCATCGTGGCGTCGGAGCCCCGACCGGCGGCGAGCGCGGCCAGTGCGGGATGCGGCCGGGGCGCGGGGCGCGCCGACGCGCCGCTCCACGGGAGCAGATCCGCCGGGGGCGGCAC
>JAEWEI010000008.1 GCA_023389545.1 Actinomycetes bacterium
CCCCTGGACCCGTCGGCCCCCGCCTCACCAGGCGACCCGGGGGCCGGGGACACGATCTCGGTGTCGGTCAACGGGGTCAACGGCGCCCCCAGCAGCTCGATCGTGGTGCTGCTGGCGATCACCCTGCTGTCGGTGGCGCCGTCGCTGCTGCTGATGACCACCAGCTTCACCAAGATCCTGGTGGTGCTGTCCCTGACCCGCAACGCCCTCGGGCTGCAGGGCGTGCCGCCCAACCAGGTGCTCGCGGGCCTGGCCCTGTTCCTCAGCCTGTTCGTGATGGCGCCCGTCGTCGGCGACGTCAACGAGGTGGGCGTGCAGCCCTACCTGGCGGGCGAGCTGACGTTCTCCCAGGCGGTGGACGTCGGCTCGGAGCCGCTGCGCGAGTTCATGCTCGCCCACACCCGGGAGGCGGACCTGGCGCTGGTGACGCGCGCCGCGGACCAGCCCAACCCCGAGGACCCGGCTTCGGTGTCGATGCTCACACTGATCCCGGCGTTCATGCTGTCGGAGCTGCGGGCAGCGTTCATCATCGGCTTCGTCATCTTCGTGCCGTTCCTGGTGATCGACCTGGTGGTCTCCGCGGCGCTGATGTCGATGGGCATGATGATGCTGCCGCCGATCATGGTGTCGCTGCCGTTCAAGCTGCTGCTGTTCGTGCTCGTCGACGGCTGGGGCCTGATCCTCACCGCGCTCATCGGCTCGTATGCGGGCGGTGGTTGACGGTGGACACGAACGCGGTCCTGGACATCGGCCTGGACGCCCTGATCCTCGCGGCCAAGCTCGCCGCGCCCGTGCTGGTCACCGCGTTGGTGGTGGGCTTCGTGGTGTCGCTGCTGCAGTCGGTGACGCAGATCCAAGAGGTCACGCTCAGTTTCGTGCCGAAGGCGGTGGCCGCCGCTGTGGCGCTGCTGGTCTCCGGGCACTGGATGATCTCCGAGCTCGTCACGTTCACCCACGAGCTGTTCGGCCGCATCCCCCAGCTGTTGGGCGGCTGAGCGCCGTGGGCCCGCTGACCGTCACGTTGCCGCTGGCGATGGTGGAGCTGGTGATGCTGGCCGGCGTGCGCGTCGCCGCGTTCCTGGTGATCGCGCCGCCGTTCGCGAACAGCTCCGTCCCAGGCCGCGTCAAGGCGATGCTGGCCGTGGGCCTGGCGCTGGCGATGAGCCCGCGCCTGGGCCCCGCCGACGGGACGCTCAGCACCGCCGGGTTCGTGGGCGCCCTGATCATGCAGGTGCTGATCGGCGGGGCGCTGGGCTTCCTGGTGGCGCTGGTGTTCGCGGCGGTGCAGGGCGCCGGGACGTTCATCGACCTGTTCGGCGGCTTCCAGATGGCGGCGGCGTTCGACCCGATGAGCATGACCAGCGGCGCGCAGTTCGCGCGGCTCTACCAGTTCACCGCCGTGGTGCTGCTGTTCGCCCTGGACGGGCACCAGATGCTGATCGCCGGCCTGGCGCGCACGTTCGACGCGCTGCCCATCGGGGGGGCCCTGGACCTCTCGCGGCTGGGCAGCACGCTCGTGGACGGCACTGCGCAGATGTTCGTGGCGGCCCTGCAGATCGCGGGGCCGCTGATCGTGGTGCTGTTCCTCACCGACGTGGGCCTGGGACTGCTCACCCGGGTCTCGCCGGCGATGAACGCGTTCGCGCTGGGCTTCCCGCTCAAGATCTTGATGACCCTCACGTTCGCGACCTTCGCGTACCTGGCGATGCCCGGGGTGATCGACGGCCTGCTGGGCAGCGCCGTCCAGGCGGTCCTGGGGGTGGTCCGATGAGCAACGACGGCCAGGAGCGCAGCGAGAAGGCCACCCCGCAGCGGATGAAGGAGGTCCGCCGCAAGGGCGAGCTCGCCCGCTCGCAGGACCTCTCGGCGTGGGTGGGGCTCGGCGCCGCGGCGCTCATGCTGCCGATGGTGATCGGAGCGGCCGGCGAGGCCGCGAAGTCGCAGCTCGCCGCCGTCCGCGACATCGCCGCGAACCCGCGCGAGGGGGCCGTCACGGCGGTGCTGGGCGACGGCCTCGGCTCGCTGCTGCCCACGCTCGCGCCCATGTTCGCCCTCGTCGTGCTCGTCACGGTGGCGGTGGCCGCGGCGCAGGGCGGAGTGCACTTCAAGAAGTTCAAGCTCAACGTCAAGCAGCTCAACGTGTTCGCCGGCATCAAGCGCCTGTTCAGCGGCCAGACCTGGTGGCAGGGCGCCAAGACGCTGCTCAAGACGGGGGTGGTGGCCGGGGCGCTGTACCTGGGCGTGCAGTCACTGGTGCCGCTGCTCATGGGCTCGGGCCGCCTGACGCTCGCGCAGCTCATCGGCGCGGCCTCCTCCGGGGCCACGATGCTGCTGCGGCTGGGCATCATCGCGGGCGTCCTGCTCGCGGTGGCCGACGTCGCCGTCGTCATGCGCCGCAACCGCAAGAAGACCCGCATGACGATGCGCGAGGTCAAGGACGAGCACAAGCGCACCGAGGGCGACCCGCTGCTCAAGGGAGCGATCCGCTCCAAGCAGATGGCCATGAGCCGCAACCGCATGATGGCGGCTGTGGCCGACGCGGACGTCGTCCTGGTCAACCCCACGCACGTGGCTGTCGCGCTCACCTACAAGCCGGGCTCGGGGGCGCCGCGCGTGGTGGCCAAGGGCGCCGGTGTCGTCGCCACCCGCATCCGCGAGGAGGCCGCCGCCAAGCACGTCCCGATGGTCGAGGACGTCCCGCTGGCCCGCGCGCTGCATAGCGCCTGCGAGCTGGGCGAGGAGGTCCCCGAGTACCTGTTCACCGCGGTGGCCCGCGTGCTGGCCTTCGTCATGACGCTGCGCCGCCGGGGCGCCGCCACCGGGAAGCACAAGGTCCCCGGCGTCGCGCCCGAGCTGCCCGAGGCGCCCGCCCGCCGAGGCCGGCGCCGGGAGGCGGCATGAGCCCCCCGATGGCCGCGACCCCCTGCCGCGCCACCACAGCCCCTCCGCCCGCACCCGCACCTGACGCGCCCGCAGCCCCCGCTGCCAGGAAGGCCCGCACATGAACAACCGCTCGGTCTCCCAGTTCGCCGTCCCCGTGGGCGTCGTGGGCATCGTCCTGCTGCTCGTCGTGCCGCTGCCCGCCGCACTGCTCGACGTGCTGCTCGCGATCAACATCACCGCGGCGCTCGTCATCCTGCTGACCAGCATGTACGTGCAGCGTCCGCTGGACTTCTCGATCTTCCCGTCGCTGATCCTGGTGTTCACGCTGTTCCGGCTGGGGCTCAACGTGGCCTCCACCCGGCTCGTGCTGCGAGACGGCTACGCGGGCCAGGTGATCGACGCGTTCGGGCACTTCGTGGTGGGCGGGTCGCTCGTCATCGGGCTGGTGATCTTCCTGATCCTGGTGGTCATCCAGTTCGTCGTGATCACCAACGGCGCGGGCCGCGTCGCCGAGGTCGGCGCCCGGTTCACCCTCGACGCGATGCCCGGCAAGCAGATGGCCATCGACGCGGACCTCAACTCGGGGCTCATCGACGAGGAGCAGGCCCGCAAGCGCCGCGCCGACGTGGCCGCCGAGGCCGACTTCTACGGCGCGATGGACGGCGGCTCGAAGTTCGTCAAGGGCGACGCGATCGCGGGCATCATCATCACCGTCATCAACCTGGTGGGCGGGTTCGCCATCGGCATGGTGCAGATGGGCATGACGGCGGGGGAGTCGCTCGAGCGGTTCAGCCTGCTGACCATCGGCGACGGCCTCGTCACCCAGATCCCCGCGCTGCTGCTCTCGGTGTCCACCGGCATCGTCGTCACGCGTGCCACGGCCGAGGGCGACATGGGCACGGCCGCGGCCAAGCAGCTCATGCAGTCGCGCTCCGCGCTCGCCATCGCGGGCTGCGGCGCCATCGCGCTGGCGATGCTGCCGGGCATGCCCAAGCCGCCGTTCCTCATCGTGGGAGCCGCGCTGCTGATCGGCGCGCAGCGGATCAAGGCCACCGAGGACCGCGAGGCGCAGGCGGCCAAGTCCTCCTCAGCCGCCGACGCCACGCCGACCGCCGCCGACACCCCCGAGCAGCTCATCGAGCAGATGCGCGTGCACACCCTCGAGATCCTGCTCGCCCCGGACCTGGTGGACCTGGTCGGCGCGGGCCCGGACCGGGACCTGCTGAACCGGGTGCGCGGGCTGCGCCGCAAGATCGCGATGGACCTGGGCATCGTGGTGCCGCCGGTGCGCACCCGCGACTCCGTGGACCTGCCGCGCTCCACGTACGTGGTGCGGATCTCCGGGGTGGAGGTCGGCCGGGGCGAGGCGCCTGCCGGGCGGCTGCTCGCGCTCGGCGACGACCTGGCGGCGCTGCCCGGGCAGGCCGTCGTGGAGCCCGTGTTCGGACTGCCGGGCAAGTGGGTGCCCACCGAGCTGCGGCACGCCGCCGAGCTGGCCGGGGCCACGGTCGTGGACAGGGTGTCGGTGCTGATCACCCACCTGGGCTCGATCATCGCGCAGAACGCCCCGCGCCTGCTCGGCCGCGAGGACGTCCGGGTGCTCACCGAGGGCGTCAAGCAGGTCAACCCGTCAGTGGTGGAGGAGCTCGTCCCGGGGCTGCTGAGCCTCGGCGAGGTGCAGCGCGTGCTGCAGGGGCTGCTCGCCGAGGAGGTCGCCATCCGCGACCTGTCGCGGATCTACGAGGCGCTGACCCTGCGCGCCAAGACGGGAACCGACCTGGAGGGGCTCGTCGAGGCGGCGCGGGCCGCGCTCGGCCCCGCGCTCAGCGCGCAGCACACCCACGAGGGCGTGCTGCGGGTCGTCACCCTCGACCCGGCGCTCGAGCAG
This sequence comes from Actinomycetes bacterium, assembly GCA_023389545.1. GTDB lineage: Bacteria > Actinomycetota > Actinomycetes > Actinomycetales > Cellulomonadaceae > Cellulomonas_A. The sequence goes on from JAEWEI010000008.1 coordinate 4,772, forward strand.
AGCCTCGTCGAGCAGCTCCGGCCCTCGGACGCCGGCTCCCAGCTCCTGGTGGAGCCCGACCGCCTCGAGTCGATCCTCACCCAGGTGCGCACCGCCGTGGGCGCCGCCGAGGCCGCGGGCTACCCCGTGGTCGTGGTGTGCGCGCCGGCGCTGCGCCCCGCCCTGCGCCGCCTGGTGATGCTCGGCCAGACGCGCACCCCCGTGCTGTCCTACTCCGAGGTCACCGGCTCCGGAGTCAAGATCGAGACCGTCGGGATGGTGAGCGGTGTCCACACGATTGCTGCTTGAGGGGACCGACCTGCCCGAGCTCATGGCGCATGTGCGCGCCGAGTTCGGGAGCTCGGCGCGGATCGTGCGCGCCGAGCGCGTGCGCACCGGGGGGTTCGCGGGCTTCTTCGCCCGGCAGCGCTACGAGCTGACGGTGGACGTCGCGGACGAGCCGCACACCCGGCCGCGCGCGATGCGGCAGCATCCCGCGCCCGCCGGGCTGGAGGCGCTGCTCGCCGCCGCGGACGCCGCGGAGATCGACGCCGCGCCTGGCCAGGAGCTCGCGCCCCTCGCCGGACAGGGCGTCGCGGCGCCGCCGGCCCCTGAGCCCGGGCCGCGCGTGTCCACCGGGGAGGAGGCGTTCGCCTCGGTGCTCGACCAGGTCCGCGCGATGGCGGGCGGCGCGGTGATCGCCGACGTCGAGGTGCCGGCGCCCGGCGCGCGCGCCTTCGAGCCGCTCGTCCCCGCCACCGTCGCGCCGCCCAGCGCAGGTGTGGGGCGCGACGCGCTGCGCGATCTGGGCGTGCCCGAGCACTACCTGGCCCGCGTGCCGGGGACCGGCCCGGTGCTGCTGTCCGCCGTCCTGGAGGCCCTGCCCGTGGCGCCGGGACTGCCCCGGGCCGCAGGCTCGGTGATCGTGGTCGCCGGCCCGTCGGGTGAGGCGCTCGCGGTGGCCATGCAGCTCGCCGAGCGGCTGGGGCAGCCGGCCTCGGGCGTGGTGCTGGCTGGGCGGGCCGAGGCGACGGCCGGGCACGGGCGGCGGGTGACCACAGTCGTCGCCGCGCGGCGGTGGCGGGGTCAGGCCCTCGACGCCGACGGCCAGGTGGCGGTCATCGCCCTCGGGGTGGGCCCCGACGCCCCGTCCCGGGCCGAGGCCGCCGAGCTGGTCGAGGCGTTCGCCCCCGACCAGGTGTGGGGGGTGGTGGACGCGCACAGCAAGCTGCGGGACTGCGCGCGCTGGCTCGCGGAGACGGGCGCCCGCCGCCGGATCGACGTCCTCGCGGTGCGTGGCGTCTTCGAGACCACCCAGCCGGGGACTGTGCTCGACCTCGGGGTCCCGATCGCGTGGATCGACGGGCTGCCCGCCACCAGGGTCGCCTGGGCTGCGGCGCTCAGCGACCGCCTGCCCGCCGGGGCGCGATGGGACTGACGCGCCGTGCCGCCGCGCCGCCGAGGCCGTGCGGCCGGGCGCGGGTAGGCTGACCGGATGCTGGTCCTGAGCCGTCGCGTCGGCGAACGCCTCGTGATCGGCGACGACATCGTCCTGACGGTCATCGAGGTCCGCAGCGACGGGGTCCGCCTGGGCATCGACGCCCCGCGTGACGTCCGCATCCACCGCGCCGAGATCCTCGAGGCCGTCACCGCCGCCAACGTGGAGGCCAGCGCCGTCGACGACGACGCCGTCGACGCGCTCCGCGAGCTCGTCACCCGTCCGCGCCCGGCGCCCCCCGCCGACTCCTCGCCGGGCCCCGCCCAGCGCCACTGAGCCGCGCGAGCGCCACCGCAGGTCAGCGGGTGCTCGGCTGCCGGGATCACCCGGTGGCGCCGCCCCGCATCCCTCAACTGCGGCCCAGGGCTGTCGATCAGTGAGGCGACGTCGGTGGACCGCCCTCGACGAGGTACTGGTGGAGGCGCTTCGTGGAGGACATGGAGGACATCGTTCGCGAGTTCCTCGTCGAGAGCCACGAGAACCTGGACCAACTGGACCAGGACCTCGTCGCGCTCGAGGGGTCGCCCGGCTCCCGGGAGCTGCTCAGCAGCGTCTTCCGCACCGTCCACACGATCAAGGGCACCAGCGGCTTCCTCGCGTTCAGCCAGCTGGAGCGGGTGACGCACGCGGGGGAGAACCTGCTCGTCGAGCTGCGCGACGGCCAGCGCGAGATGGACGGCCCGACCACCGACCTGCTGCTGCGCCTGGTGGACACCGTGCGCGCGATCCTCGCGGCCATCGACGCCCACGGCAACGAGGGCGCCGTCGCCGTGGACGAGGTGATCGACGCGATCACCGAGCTGCAGCGCGGCGGGGCGCAGGCAGCGACCGCGACAGCGTCGGCGCCCGTCGAGGCAGCCTCGCCCGACGACACCACCGCGCCTGATGACACCACTGCGCCCGACGACACCACCGCGCCTGACGACACCACAGCGCCTGACGACACCACTGCGCCTGACGACACCACAGCGCCTGACGACACCGTCGCGCCCGTCGCCCCGGCTCCGGCCGTCGTCGGCGTGCCCCAGCAGCGCCGCATCGGCGAGCCGCGGCCGTCCGCGCCAGCCGCAGCCGTGCCGGCGCCGGCGCCCACTGAGGACCAGTCCTCGTCGCGCGGCGTCGCCGACGCGTCGATCCGTGTCGACGTGGACTTGCTGGACGCCCTGATGCGCCAGGTCGGGGAGCTCGTGCTGGCGCGCAACCAGATCACGCGGCTCGCGGCCGGCGGCGAGGACGCCGAGCTCACCCGCACCGCCCAGCGCCTCAACCTGATCGCCGGGGAGCTGCAGGAGGGGGTCATGAAGACCCGCATGCAGCCCATCGAGCACGTGTGGTCCAAGATGCCGCGCATCGTCCGGGATCTGGCGGCGCACTGCGATTGCGAGGTGCAGCTCGAGATGGCGGGCGGCGACACCGAGCTCGACCGCAGCCTGCTCGAGGCCGTGAAGGACCCCCTCACGCACCTGGTGCGCAACGCCGTCGACCACGGCATCGAGTCGCCTGCCGAGCGCACCGCCGCAGGCAAGCGGCCCAAGGGGCTGCTGTCGATGCGGGCGTACCACGCGGGCGGGCAGGTGGTCGTGGAGATCGCCGACGACGGCCGCGGCATCGACCCCGAGAAGGTCGCCGCCAAGGCGCTCGAGCGCGGCCTGCGGACCGCCGAGCAGCTCGCGGTGATGAGCCAGGGCGAGATCGTCAACCTGGTGTTCCACCCGGGGTTCTCCACCGCCGAGGCGGTCACCAACGTCTCGGGCCGCGGCGTCGGCATGGACGTGGTGCGGACCAAGATCGAGGCCATCGGCGGTGCTGTGGACGTCGAGTCGACAGTGGGCCGGGGCACGGTGTGGCGGCTGGGCATCCCGTTGACGCTCGCGATCATGCCCGCGCTGACCGTCGAGTGCGCAGGGGACCTGTACGCAGTGCCGCAGGTCAGCCTGCTGGAGTTGGTCGCGCTCGACACCCAGCGCTCGCGCGCGGGCATCGAGTACGTGCACTCGGCGCCCGTCTACCGGCTGCGCGGCGAGCTGCTGCCGCTGGTCTCCCTGGCGGGGGTGCTGCAGGTCGGCTCGGGCCCCGAGGCCGGCGCCGAGCAGGCCGGGGTCATCGCCGTGGTGCAGGCCGACCAGCAGCGGTTCGGGCTCCTGGTGGACCGGGTGCTCAACACCGAGGAGATCGTGGTCAAGCCGTTGTCGGCGCGGCTGAAGTCCATCGGCGTCTACGCGGGGGCCACAGTGCTGGGCGACGGCCGGGTCGCGCTCATCCTGGACGTGCAGTCCATCGCGCGCCGCGCGCTGGCCAGCGAGGGCGAGCTGGCCCGCGCCGCCCGAGAGTTCGACGTCGAGCTGGAGGCGGCCCCCACCGAGCAGGTGCTGGTGGTCGGCATCGGGCGCGGCCGCCGGGTGGCGATGCCGTTGGCTTCCGTCGCGCGGCTCGAGCTGGTCCCCACGGACCAGGTGGAGCTGGTGGGCGGTCGGGAGGTCATCCAGTACCGCGGCACGATCCTGCCGTTGGCCCGGCTCGACAGGGTGCTGCGCGCGCACGGCGCCGCGGAGGAGCCCGCCGAGCTGCTGCTGGTCGTCTACTCGCATGCGGAGCGCAGCGTCGGGCTTGTGGTGGACGAGATCATCGACATCGTCGACGACGACGCGGCCCAGCATTCCGACATCGTCGACACCGGCCTGCTCGGCTCGACTGTGCTGGGGGACCGCGTCACCGAGCTGCTCGACGTGCGGGGCGCCGTCCTGGCCGCCGACCCGTCCTTCTACGACTCCGATGCCAGCCGCGACCTCGTGGGAGTCCCCCGATGAGCCAGTTCGTCGCCTTCACGCTGGCCGGGGGCCTGTACGGGGTCGCCGTGACGCGGGTGCAGGAGGCGCTGCGCGCGCACACCCGCACCCGTGTGCCGCTCGCCCCGGTGGGCGTCGCGGGGCTGGTGAACCTGCGCGGTCAGGTCGTGCTCACCGTCGACCTGCGCGCCCGGCTGGGCCTCGAGCCCCTGGACGAGGACGCCGAGCCGATGATGGTGGTGGTGCAGGTGGACGGCGAGCCCGTGAGCCTCCTCGTCGATGAGATCGGCGATGTGGTGGACGTCGGCCCCGAGGCCTTCGAGTCGCCGCCTGACACCCTCGACGCGCGCCTCCGCGCCGTGATCCTCGGCGCGTACAAGCTCGACGCCGAGCTGCTTCTGGTCCTCGACGTCGACTCCGCGGCAGCGGCCTGACAGGGACGCCCGGTCTGAGATCTGTTTTCCATGAAGGAGCCCGATGATGCGCACCTCTGAGCGTTCCCCCGACCTGCCCTCCGCTGAGGAGCCCGAGGCGGCCTCGCTGGAGACGCCGGAGGCGGCCTCTGCCAAGGGGGAGCCGACAACCGCTGAGGTCGCGCCGGAGCCCGTCGCGCCCCGGAAGCCCCGGAAGGCCCGGAAGCCACGCCGGGGCCCGCGGTCGTGGTTCGTCGACCGGTCGGTGCGCACCAAGATCCTCAGCTGCATCCTCATGCTGGGCGTCGCCGCCGCGGGCACCGGCGTGTTCGCCTTCATCT
>JAEWEI010000074.1 GCA_023389545.1 Actinomycetes bacterium
GGAGCAGATCCGCCGGGGGCGGCACCGAGCTCGAGCGGGGAGCCGTGGGCGTGACCGCGGCCCCCCAGGCGCTCGCCTCGCCCGAGGACGTGGCAGGCGCTGAGCCGCGCGACGCATCGGCAGCGGACCGCTGGCTGACGAAGGGCGTCGCCGCCGTGGCGGGCCGTGGCGCATCCCCAGTGTGCGGGCGGTCGCTGGGCGCGGACGTGACAGCTGTCCAGTCAGGCGCGATCCGCTGCATGCCCGTGGGAGCCAGGTCCGGCCATTCGGCGGCCAGGTCCCGGCGCCTGGTCGTGGGCCGCTGCGGGGCCGTGCCGAGCAGGCCGGTGACGGGATGCGCGCCAGTGATCGAGCGCACGGGCTCCCACCGCTCCGCGGACGGGCGGGTGGGACCCAGGTCGTCGTCGAAGTCGTCCATCAGGCCAGCGGGGAGCACGATCGTCTCGTCGACGCGGGCGCTCGCCGGTGTCGGCCGGGCCGGCGTCGGGTAAGCGGCCTCGGCCCGGCGCGGGGCGTCCGGCCGCCGGGGCTCCGCGACGTACGGCGTGGGCGTCGGGACGTCGATGGACGGCATGGGAGTGCGCGCCGCCGGAGGCGCCGTGGCAGCGGGCGGCGCGGCAGCCGGCATCGGCGCGGGAACCGTTGCCTGTGCGGCGGTCCTGGCGTGGTGGGTCGCGGTGTCGGTGGCCGCGTCGCCCGTGCGCGCCGACGGCAGCGTGGTGGGCTCGACGGCGCGTCGCGCGGTGGCGCCGTCATGGGACCACGCGGAGACCTGCACGAACCGGCGACCGTCGGCGCCCTGCACCACACCCGTCTGCAGCACCTCGACGTGCCGTCCCGTCGAGCGCAGGAACGCCACGGCGTCCCCGACCTCGGGCGCCACCTCGGCGCACACCAGCACGAGCCGGACGGTGCCGTCCGCGCTGCCGCCCCGCATCGGCACGCGCTCCCGGAAGGCCGCCAGGTCCGCGTCGAACGCGCTGCGCCCACCGTCGTAGGCGCGCAGCACCTCGCCACGGGTGCGGGTCGCGGCAGTTCCCGCGTGGTTCAGGGCGCGGACGAGCGCGGGGCCGTCCAGCACCGGCGCCGTCTCGACCACCACGGGCCGCCCGGCGGCGTCGAGCGCGAGGAGTTGTGTGCCCTCGGGGGCGGTGCGGGTGGTGACGGGGAAGAGCTCCTCCCCCAGGAGAGCGGTCAGGTGCTCGGTGACGAGTGCTGAGGCGTCAGGCGTGAAGGTTCCGGCGGCGGGCTGCATCGGCTGGACGAGGAGAGGGCGTCCCTCGTCGAGCTCGAAGATCGGCATCTGCTCCTGCTTCCTTGGCGCGGCGGCGGGCTCAGTGTGCGGTCGTCCTCAACCAGCTGCGAGAGCCCTGCGGCATGGGCAGTCTGGCACGTCGGCACGATCCGGTCGGGCGACGGTCGCCCGCATGGCCGAACCTGCACAGGACGTCCACTGGACGTCCGTCCAGGGTAGTCGCGGTGTCCACCCCACGCCCCACCCGCGCCCCGCCCGGCGAGTCGGCCCGCCCGGCGCGCCCGTCCGCCAGTGACGCGAACGGGCGCCCGGACGGGTGGCGCACGGCCCGTTCAGGAGGCGCGCTGGGGCAGGTGCGCGGCCAGCAGCTCGGCCAGGTGGACGCCCTGGACGTCGGCGAGCTGATCGGCCTGGGTGCGGCACGAGAAACCGTCAGCGAGGAACACGTCCTGCGGCCCGGCCTCGCGCAGCGCGGGCAGCAGCTCATGCTCGGCCACCGCGACGGACACGTCGTAGTGGCCCTTCTCCATGCCGAAGTTCCCGGCCAAGCCACAGCAGCCCGCCAGCGTGCGGAACTTCGCGCCGGCCTGGGTGAGCAGCGTGCGGTCGGCGGTGTACGTCATCACCGAGTGGTGGTGGCAGTGCGGCTGCACCACGGCCGTCACGTCGGACAGGTCGGGCAGCGTCCAGCCGGACTCGGGCTCGGGCGCGGGGCCGATGGGCGCCGGGGCCATGAGCAGCTCGGCGAGGGTGTGCGTCTGGCGGGACACGGCCACCGCGCGGGGGTCGTCGGGCAGCAGGTCCAGCAGGTCGGAGCGCAGCACCGCCGTGCACGACGGCTCGAGGCCGACGATCGGGATGCCGTTGACGGCGTACGGGCCCAGCACGCCCAGCAGCTCGGTGAGCTTCTTGCGGGCGGCCGGGAGCTGGCCCGTGGTGATCCAGGTGAGCCCGCAGCACGCCTCCGCCTCGGGCACCAGCACGTCGTAGCCGGCGGCGCGCAGCACCCGCACAGCGGCCTGCGGCACCGACGGGGACAGCGAGTCGCTGAACGAGTCGGTCCACAGCAGCACCTTGGGGCGCGGCGAGCCCGTGGCCTGCCGGTCGCCCGTCTTCCGCTGCTCGCGGCGCCACCAGGTGCGGAACGGCGTCGGGGCGAACGTCACCATGTCCCGCCGGGTGTCCATGCCCCCGGCGCCCAGCACCACCTTGGCGAGCGGGCGCCAGCCCAACACGGCGTTCGCGACCCGCGCGAGGCCGGGCACGCTCGTCACCAGTCGGGTCCAGCGCGGCAGCCAGCCGAGCACGTAGTGCGTCACGGGCCGCAGCCTGCGGTGGTACTTGCGGAACAGCACCTCCGACTTGAACTGCGCCATGTCCACGCCCGCCGGGCAGTCCGACGAGCACGCCTTGCAGCTCAGGCACAGGTCGAGGGACTGCTCCACCTCGGGCGCCGACCAGCCGCGGGTGACGAGCGTGCCGTTGGCCATCTCCTGGAGCACCCGGGCGCGGCCGCGCGTCGAGTCCTTCTCGTCGCGGGTGGCCAGGTATGAGGGGCACATGAAACCGCCCGTCGCGGTGGTGTCCGCACGGCACTTGCCGACGCCGACACAGCGGTGCACCGCGGTGGTCATGTCACCCGCGTCATGCGTGAACGCGAATCCGCCGTCGCGGCCCTGGATCGCGGGCAGGGGACGCGCCGCGGGCCGGCGCAGGTCCGCGTCGAGCGGCCGCGGGCTCACCAGCACGCCGGGGTTGAGCAGGTCCCGCGGGTCGAACAGGGCCTTCATGGCGCCGAACGCCTCGATCGCGCGCGGCGAGTACATGACGGGCAGCAGCTCGCTGCGGGCGCGGCCGTCGCCGTGCTCCCCCGACAGCGACCCGCCGTGCGCGGCCACCAGATGCGCGGCGTCCGTCATGAACGCGCGCAGCGGGTCGCCCGAGCGCTCGAGCGGCACGTCGAGCCGCAGGTGCACGCAGCCGTCGCCGAAGTGCCCGTACGCGAGCCCGTCCACGCCGTGCGACGCCATCAGCGCCTCCAGCTCGCGCAGGTACGCGCCGAGCCGGGCGGGGGGCACCGCGGAGTCCTCGAAGCCAGGCCAGGCCTGCTCGCCCGAAGGAGTGCGGCCGCCGAGCCCGGCCCCGTCCTCGCGGATCCGCCACATCGCGGCGGCCTCGGGCCCCGGCGGGTACACCTGCACCGCGTCGGTGGCGGCGTCGGCCGCGAGCGCCCGCGCGTTGTCCATCGCCTCGTCGAGGGTCGGCCCACCGACCTCCACCATGAGCCAGCCCCCACCCGTGGGCAGGCTCGGCACAGCGCTGGCGCCGCGGACACGGCGGACGACGTCGACCAGCCGGGCGTCCATCCCCTCGATGGCCAGCGGCTGGTGTGCCAGCAGCGCGGGCACGGCATCGGCCGCGGTGGGCATGTCCGGGTAGCCGAGGACGACCAGCACGGGCGCCGCCGGGACGGGCACCAGGTTGACCGTCGCGCCGAGGATCGTCACGAGGGTCCCCTCGGTGCCGACCAGCGCCTTCGCCAGGTCCGCGCCGCGCTCGGGCAGCAGGTGCTCGAGCGAGTAGCCGGACACCTGGCGGCCGAACCGGCCCAGCTCGGTGCGCAGCGTCTCGAGCTCGCGCCGCACCAGCTCGTCGAGGCCCGGCACCGGGTCCAGGCCGCGACCGGCGAGGAAGCGCCGGCCCAGGCCGTCCACCACGTCGAGCTCCACCACGTTGTCGGCGGTGCGCCCGAACGCCACCGCGCGGGGGCCGCACGCGTTGTTGCCGATCATCCCGCCGAGGGTCGCGCGGGCCTGCGTGGACGGGTCGGGCCCGAAGCGCAGCCCGAACGGCGCGGCCTGCTTCTGCAGGTCCGTCATGATCACGCCCGGCTCGATGCGGGCTGTGCGCGCCTCCGGGTCGATCTCCAGCACCCGGTTCACGTGCCGCGAGAAGTCGATGACGATGCCCGGGCCGACGGCGTTGCCCGCGACGGACGTGCCGCCGCCGCGCGACGTGATCGGCGCCCCCGCCTCACGCGCCACCTCGAGCGTCGCGAGCACGTCGTCCACATCACGCGGCAGCACGACGACCTGGGGCGGCACCCGGTAGTTGGACGCGTCGGTGGAGTACTCGGCGCGGCGGCGCGTGGAGTCGTCCACCGACCCCCGCACCACGGCGCGCAGCGCGTGCACGAGGTCGGTGGCGGGCTGCTGCTCAGCGGGCGTGGGAGCCGTCACGATCGACACGACGGCAAGTCTCCCACCGTCGGCTCGGGCGCAGGCCCGCCGGGTCGGCCCTCGGACAGCCGGCGGCGGCGCCAGGCGGGCCCGAGGTTCACCCACCAGGGTGATGAACCCGTGGCCACAGCGTGCCGATGACCCCCGCATGACGGCGACCGCACGGCACGCACGCGACCGGCGGGCCCCGCTGGTCCCGTCACCCCGCACCGCCGCGGGGCGCGCGACCCCCGACGCGCGTCCTGCGGTGCGCCCGCTCAACCCCGCCGACCTGCACTGGATGCAGGAGTGCCGCCGTCACCTCGAGGCGCCGGGCGTCGACCTGGACGACGTGGGCCAGCTCAGCGCCGTGTTCGACACGTACGCCGACGCGTGGCACGCGTGCGATCCGGCGCTGCGGTGGGACCCGGGGCCCACCACCACCGCCGCCGCGATCGCCCTGGGCGACCTGGTCATCCGCCGCGCGACGGGCGCGCACTGGGTCGCCGTGGAGGGCGCCCGCGTGCTCGCGCTCGCCCACCCGGCCGCCACAGCGCTCGAGCTGCCGTTCCAGGCCGTGACGGCCGCATGGGTCGCGGGCCGTCCTGGGGCGCTGCCCGATCTGGCCGACGAGCTGGTGGAGCGGACCCTGCGACGCGCTGGGG
>JAEWEI010000011.1 GCA_023389545.1 Actinomycetes bacterium
GAGCCGTACTGGGAGGCCGTGCGCCGGCTGTACCGGCCGTTCGAGTCGGGCCTGCCCGGCCCCACGGGCCGGGTGTACGACCACGAGATCCCCGGTGGCCAGCTGTCCAACCTGCGCCAGCAGGCCATCGCGCTGGGCCTCGGCGGGCAGTTCGAGCAGATCGAGGAGACGTACGCCGCGGCGGACCGCATCCTCGGCCGACTGGTCAAGGTGACGCCGTCCTCCAAGGTGGTCGGAGACCTCGCCCTGCACCTGGTCGCGCGTCAGGCCGACCCGGCGGACTTCGCCGAGAACCCGCAGGCCTACGACATCCCCGACTCGGTGGTCGGGTTCCTCTCCGGCGAGCTGGGTGACCCGCCCGGTGGCTGGCCGGAGCCGTTCCGCTCCAAGGCCCTCGCCGGCCGCACGGTGCGCGACGCTGTCACTCCGCTGTCCGAGCAGGACCTCCAGGACCTCGGCGCCGACTCGGCGACACGCCGCGACCGCCTGAACCACCTGCTGTTCGCCGGCCCGACCAAGGAGTTCCAGGCCTTCCGTGGCTCCTACGGCGACGTCAGCGTGCTCGACACCACCCGCTACCTCTACGGCATGACCAACGGCGACGAGGTGGACATCGAGCTCGGCAAGGGCGTGCGCCTGCTGGTGGGCCTCGAGGCCGTCGGCGAGCCGGACGTGCGGGGCATGCGCACCGTCATGTTCACGCTCAACGGCCAGATCCGCCCGATCCAGGTGCGCGACAGGACCGTCGAGGTCGACGTCGCGGCCGCCGAGAAGGCCGACCCCGGCAACCCCGGCCAGATCGCGGCGCCGTTCGCCGGCGCGGTGACGCCCGTGGTCCAGGAGGGCCAGTCCGTCGAGGCCGGCCAGACCGTCGCGACGGTGGAGGCCATGAAGATGGAGGCCGCCATCACGACCCCCGTCGCTGGGAAGGTGCAGCGCCTCGCCATCGGCGCGGTGCAGCAACTCGAGGGCGGCGACTTGGTGATGGTCATCTCCTGACGCACCCGGGGGTCTGCCGCGCCAGTGCGCTTCGGCGCGCTGGCGCGGCGGTCGTCCCCCCCCGATGCTGGAGTGATGACGACTGAGCTGACGAGCTGGGGGCACTCGTGCGTGCGGCTGGAGCGCGAGGGCCGTCGGCTGGTGGTCGATCCCGGGCTCCTGAGCGTGCCGGACGCGCTCACGGGCGCCGCGGGAGTGCTGGTCACGCATGAGCACAGCGATCACGTCCACGCCTCACAACTCCGCCAAGCGCTCGATGTGGACCCTGCGCTCGAGGTGTGGGGCCCACCGTCGGTGATCATCCAGCTCTCCGACGGCACCCGGGGGGACAGCCGTCTCCATGGCGTCATGGCGGGTGAGCGGTTCGACGCCGTCGGCTTCGACGTCGAGGTCCTGGGGGAGTGGCATGCCCTGGTCCACCCGGCGATCCCTCGCGTCGTGAATGTCGCCTACCTGATCGACGGGTCGCTGCTGCACCCCGGCGACTCGTTCACCGTCCCCGCGCGTCGCGCGGTGCAGACGGTGCTCGCGCCCGTCTCGGCGCCCTGGTTGAGGCTCGCCGAGACCGTCGACTTCATCCACGCGATCGCGCCGGGACTCGTGCTCCCGATCCACGACGCGACGCTGAGCCTGCCCGGCAAGGCGCTGGTGGACCGCCTGATGCGGCAGCTGTGCCCCGACGTGGAGTACTTGCGGATGCCCGTGGCGGACGTGCTGCCGTTGGCCTGACCATGCTCGAGGGGTGACGAGGGAGCGGTCCCGGCTTAACGTGGGTGGAGAAGACCCCTCCACACGTCGTCTCCCAGTTGGCGGAGGTGCATGGTGACGATTCCTGAGCCGCTCGACCCCGATGCGGCGCCTGACCGCCCAGCGGAGCCGACCGCGCCCGACGAGGGCCCCGAGGGCACGCCGGTGTCGGAGCCGCCTGACCAGCACTCGCCGGCGCCGGATCGAAGTCGAGCTGAGGGAGTCGCCGATCTCGCGGCCGACGGGCGCCCGCTCGCCGATTCTGAGGTCTACGACGCGGACGGGATCTGACCGCGAGCCGTGGTGTGGCGGGAGCCCGGCGAGTCGGGCGCCGGCCGCTGCCGCGTCGGGCATGCTGACTCGATGGTGAGAGTCGAGCAGTTGTCCGAGGACGAGTGGCAGACGCTGCGCGATATCCGTCTGCGCGCGCTGTGGCAAAGCCCTCAGGCGTTCGGCGCCTCCCTCGCGCGGGACCAACGCTTCCAGGAGCAGCACTGGCGGATGCGCCTGCGCTCCAGCCACTGGTTCGTGGCCCGCCCGGGACTGGACCAGGAGCCCGTCGGACTGGTGTGCATGATCGCCGAGCCCGGCTCACCGGTGGACGACCGGCACGTGGTGAGCCTGTGGGTCGACCCCGACCACCGGAGCCAGGGCATCGGCCAGGCGCTGCTGGGCCGAGTCGCCGACGAGGCGTCCCGCGCTGGCGCGACCACGCTGTCGCTGTGGGTCGCCGACGATAACGACGCGGCCCGTGCCCTGTACGAGGGCTTCGGATTCGCCGCCACCGGGGCGAGCCAGCCGCATCCGCGCGACGCAGCCCGCTCGGAACTGCGCTTCGAGTGCCCGCTCGTGCGCGTCTGACGGCCCAGGAGGGCCAGGTAGGTGGAAGGCGAGCACACTGTCTTCTGGAGGGCCCGGGTCTTCTCGAGGGCCCGGGCCGCCGCGCGGTAGGCCAGTTCGGCCGCCGCGCCGGCCGACGACTCCGCGCGCGTCAGCGGCGGAACAAGCCGGCCCACAGGAACTCCTCGCCGAACACGGGGGAGTCATCAGGACAGTCGCGCATCCGGCGCAGCTCGATCTCGTCGAGCCAGCCGAACGTGTGGCGCAGCTCGTCGTCCGTGTAGGCGAGGCCTCCACCCAGGCTGCCGTCGCGGTAGATGTCGGCGTCTGGAGCCTCGGAGCCCATCGCCCCGGCCGCGAAGCACGCCAGCGCGAAAGAGCCGCCGGGACGCACCATCGACTCGAGGAGCGCCCGGTAGCTGACCCGCCGGTGCGGCGGCAGATGGTGGAAGCACCCGCTGTCGTACACGATGTCGTAGGGCTCGCGCCCGCTGGGCCACGCGAAGATGTCGGCCTGTGCGAAGCGCACGGTGACGCCGGCGTCACGAGCCCGCTCGCGTGCCCAGTCCAACGCGGCGCCCGAGAGGTCGAGGGCATCGACCTCGGCGCCCTGCTGCGCGAACCAGACCGCGTTGCGTCCAGGACCGCAACCGAGCTCGAGCACCCGGGTGCCTGGTCCGACGTCCAGACGGCCCTCGGCGTGCCACGCGACAAGGCTCTCGTCGGGCGCGCTGCGGAAGAACGGCACGGGACGGCCACGATCCGCGTAGAACCGATCCCACCAGTCCGCCCCGGCGCGGGCTGCCCACCGATCGGCTTGCTCGGCGAAGAGGAGGTCGAGCAACTCCATGACATCGTCGATGGTCTGCACGGACCGGTTCACGGCGTCACCGTCGAAATGCCTTCTGACCTGCGCAATCGCATGTTGTGATCCTATCGTGGCGGGCGCTGTGAGGGGGCGCGTGCGGCTAGGCGGACGAGTCGGAGGGAAGCCGGGGGAGTGGGTGGTTGCGGGCCCGTCAGGCCGTCAGATATGCCCGCACCGCGCCCAGGAACCCGGTGATCTGCGCGTGCGTGACCACCAGCGGTGGGTACACGCGGATCGTGTCGTGCGCGAGGTTGGCGCCGACGAGGTAGCCGCTGTCGAGCAGCGCCGCCTGGGCCCTCGCGGCGGTTCCCGGCGCGACGTCGAACGCGCACATGAGCCCACGGCCGCGCACCGCTCGCACGCCGCGAACGGACGCGGCGAGCGCGGCCAGTCCGGACGTCAGCTGCGCACCGCGCTCGACGGCGGCCGACAGCAAGTGGTCGGCCTCGATGGTGTCGATGACGGCGAGCAGCACGGCGGCTCCGAGCGGGTCGTCCTGGTGGGACTGCGCGTACCGCAACCCGGAGCGCTCGACCTTGTCCGCGACCTCAGGGGTGGTGACGACGGCACTGACCGGGTAGCCGTTCCCGGCGCCCTTGCCCACGGCGACGACGTCGGGCTGGAGTCCGAGGTGCTGGAAGCCGAACCATCGCCCGGTGCGTCCGAAGCCTGTCGTCACCTCGTCCACGACGAGCAGCCCACCTGCCGCGCGCACCTCGTCGACCACGCGCGCGACCCGGCGGGCGTCCGGCAGGCGGACCAGGCCGGAGGCGTTGCCTGGCTCGAGCACGACTGCGGCCAGTCCAGCGACGGTGTCCCGTCGTTCCTCCTCGCCTAACGCGGCAAGCTCCTCAACTGTCACCTGTCGGCCCGTCCCGGGGGCTCCCGCCGCCCCATACGCAGAGAGGTAGTGGCCGGAGAACCGCAGCACGCCGTCCCGGCCCGTGGCCGACGACGCGATCCGCAGCCCCAGCTCGACTGCCTCACTGCCCGAGGCGAGCAGCACCGCCTTGCCGTCCGGCGCCCCGGCCACCTCGCACAATCTCGCGTGGGCCCGTGCGACGACTGGGTGCGACCACCGGTAACCCACATGCGCCACGGCCACGGCCTGCTTGACCAACGCGGCCGTCAGCGCCGGGTGGCCGTGACCGAGGTTCGCGCACCAGACACCCGACTCGAAGTCGAGCAGTTCGCGGCCGTCCGCCGTCCGCAGCACGCATCCGGACGCGGCGACCACGTCGGGCGCCTGCAGGGCGAGCCCGGACAGGGGCAGCAGCGATCTGCCGGGCGTCACTGCGCTCGCGCCCCCGCAGGACGGGGCGCGCATCTCACTCTTCTGCACCACGGGGCACCTCCCGCTCAAGGCCGGAGACAAGCCGGCACAGGGCTCAGTCGCCCTCGGCCACCGTAGGCAAGCCGAGCCCGTGCGCCGGGGGACCTCCGTCCTCGCCTGCACGGCTGCCACCTGGGGTTTCAGGCGTCTCAGAGGCGCAGTCCCGGTCGGCGTCCTGGCGGGGGAGCGCCCAGGGGGTCGAGCTGCGACGCGCCTCCCGCGGCCGGGGGACTCCGAATCTCACCTCAGCTCCACCGTGTGGATGTCCGCGGCGGCCCGCGCCGCCCACCTTCTGGTTGACGGCCCATCGCCCCGGCCGCGAAGCACGCCAGCGCGCAACTGGTGTTCGACCACATCGTGCCGCCGGGGGAGCGCGATGCCGCGGGGCAGGCGTACGCCGAGGCCTTGTCCGCGGTTGCGGGCGGGGCACCGGAGAGCCGTGGCGGTCGTGCCTCTCGGAGAAGGGGGTCGCGGATGTGCTGAAGCGCACCGGCTGGCGGCTCGAACAGTCGGTGGAGGAGGCGGAGGCCGTGCCGGTCGCGTCACGGCGAGACCATGAGCTGCTTGAGCCGCAGCGGCTCGTCCGCCTGGCGCACGCAAGCCTGCCGGATGACGTGGCGCACCGCCCGCGGGGTTACCGGCGGCGACGCGGGCCTAGCGGCCGCCGATGCTCGACAGGCGCTCACAAATCCGACATCGCGCACACATGGGATGACTGGGGCGGCGACGTTTGCCGCGGAGTTCGTCGGACGGCCGCAGACGTCGCCGAGGCAGGCCCGCCGTCTGCGTGGCGCGCGGCCAGCACGGCGTTGCGTGCATGCGCGGTGATGGCGCAGTGCGGCCGTGAGCGCGGAGAGTGCCGATCGGCGTGACGTCGTCAGCCGTAGCGAGAGCCGGGGGCCGTTCGGCTTCGACGAAATGACATAATGTTCATTATCGGCGGGCACAATCTGGGGCGCTGGAGCGTCGACGGGCCTCGAACCGGCTGATCCTGGGCAGCCCTTGAACTGGCGGACCCTCAACTAGCCCACGCTGAATCGGCCGGGTCTGGACTGGTCAGCGCACAGGCTGTGCGCTCGTGGCGCACGTTGCTCCGCAGAGAAACGGGCTGGACCGCGTGTGGTCGGCTGCTGGCCGTGATGCTGGACGTCCGGGTGGTCGAAGCTGCGTCACCGAAGCCCTTGTGCGAGCCATTCCCAGGGTGACTGTGCGCGCTCAGCGTCCTGGGTCCGCCGTCCGCGGGCGCCTTTCTGCGGAGCGCTGCCGTTGCGGTTGTCGGTCAGGCGGCAGTTAGCGAGCCCTTGCCCCTCCCCTCTCCGGCGAGGGTTCCTGGGGTGTCCGGCCCGGGCGCATGCCCCCGAGGGCGTCAGAGTCGGTCGTCTGCGGTGGCTTCGCCCCGATGTGGCTGGCACGAGATGGTCCCCGATGCGCGGTCCGAAACTTTCGGGCTATGGTCGCGACGGTGGTGCCTGGCGGTCGGTATGAGAAGGCTCAGACGGTCGTTATTCGGGGTTAGTTTATCGATAGAAGTACCCCAAAAGGCTGGTGAATCGTTTCAGATCGCCTGTCGAAACTATCTGAGCCTCGTCCGGTCTTGACGGGCGTCAGGATGCCGCTTGAGGGTGGCGTGCCGGCAACGACCGGCAGCACATCCACCATGAGGAGGGATCAATGACGACCCCACGACTGAGGAGCAAGCACGGCCGTCTCACGATGGCCGTGGGCGGCCTGTCCGCAGCCGCCCTGACTATGACCCTGGCCGTTCCGGCACTGGCGGCAGGCAGCACGTTGCAGGCTGCTGCTGGCGAGAGCGGGCGCTACTTCGGCACCGCGATCGCGGCGAGCCGGCTGAACGACTCGGCCTACACGACCATCGCGAACCGCGAGTTCAACATGATCACGGCCGAGAACGAGATGAAGATGGACGCTCTGGAGCCATCCCAGAATCAGTTCAACTACGCGAACGGCGACCGGATCGTCAACTGGGCCCGGCAGAACGGCAAGCAGGTGCGCGGCCACGCCCTCGCCTGGCACTCCCAGCAGCCCGGCTGGATGCAGAACATGTCCGGGACGGCCCTGCGCAACGCGATGCTCAACCACGTCACCCAGGTCGCCACGTACTACCGCGGCAAGATCCACTCGTGGGACGTGGTCAACGAGGCGTTCGCCGACGGGAACTCCGGCGGCCGCCGCGACTCCAACCTGCAGCGCACCGGCAACGACTGGATCGAGGCCGCGTTCCGCGCCGCCCGCGCCGCCGACCCGAACGCCAAGCTCTGCTACAACGACTACAACACCGACAACTGGTCGCACGCCAAGACCCAAGGGGTCTACAACATGGTCCGCGACTTCAAGGCCCGCGGCGTGCCGATCGACTGCGTCGGCTTCCAGGCGCACTTCAACTCGGGCAACCCGGTGCCGTCGAACT
>JAEWEI010000097.1 GCA_023389545.1 Actinomycetes bacterium
TGGCGCCGAGCACCGCGTCCAGCACCGCCACCAGCATCACCACCCACAGCGGCCCGGCGATGTCCATGCCCAGCAGCCCGACGGCGACCCCGGTGAGCACCAGGCCCTGCACCACGGCCAGCAGGCCGAAGCCGAGCGCGTACCCGCCGATGACGTCGCCACGCCCGATCGGCGAGGCCATCAACCGTTCCAGGGTCCCCGTGGTCCGCTCGCGCAGCGTCGCGACACTCGTGACGAGGAACATCACGATCAACGGGAACAGGCCCAGGAGCAGCGGCCCGAACTGGTCGAGCACCTCGGAGCCCTCGAACATCCACGCGACCAGCCACAGCAGCAGGCACGGCAGCGCGATCACCAGGGCGAGCGTGCGCCGATCGCCACGCACCTGCTCGAGCACCCGGCGCGCCGTCGCGAAGGTCAGCGCCGCGCTCATCGTGCGCCTCCCCGGCCCGTCGCGGGCTCGTCCTCGACCAGCGCCAAGAAGGCCGCGTCCGCGTCGCTCGTGCCCGTGCGGGCCAGCAGGCCCGGCAGCGTGTCATCGGCAATCACCCGGCCGTCCCGGAGCAGCAGCAGCCGGTCGCACCGCGTGGCCTCGTCCATCACATGGCTCGACACCAGCAGAGTCGTGCCCCGCTCGCGCAGCCGTCCGAACAGGTCCCACAGATCGCGCCGCAGCACCGGGTCCAGCCCGACGGTGGGCTCGTCCAGCACCAGCAGCTCGGGCGTGCCGAGCAGCGCCGCCGCGAGGGACACCCGCGAGCGCTGCCCGCCGGAGAGCGTGTCGACCCGGCGGTCGGCGCAATCGACCAGGTCCACCTCCGTCAGCACCCTGTCCACATCGCTGGCCGGGGCGCCCACCACGGCGCCGAGGTACCGCAGGTTCCGGCGCACCGTGAGGTCGCCGTACACGCTCGGGGCCTGGGTGACGTAGCCGACCCGGCGGCGCAGGCCCGCGCTGCCCGCCGGGCGCCCCAGCACCTCGACCGAGCCCGAGGTGACGACCTGCACGCCGACGACGGCGCGCAGGAGCGTCGACTTGCCACTACCGCTGGGGCCGAGCACCCCGACGAGCGCGCCAGTCGGCACCGTCAGGCTCACGCCGTCCAGCGCCAACGTCCCCCGGCGGCCGCCGCGGACCACGCGCAAGTCGGTCGCGCGCACGGCTGGCGCGGACGCCGGGAGGCCTGGCCCGCCGCGCTGACCCGTATCCGTCATACGACGAACACTGGCCGCGCGGCGGGCGCCATGCAAGGGACGTGCGACTACACGCTCGTGGCGTCCGTCGTGCCCTCGGTCGAGTTGCCACCGTCCTGGCCTCCGCCGTCCTGGCTCTGGCCGCCGCGCTGCTGGCCTGGGGCTTGACGCTGCTCGCTGTCGCCGCCCCCGGGCCCGCCCCACCGGTCCGGCGCGGATCCGCCGTCGGGCATCTGCGGGCCGCTCATGCCGGTGTCGCCGCGCGGGCCGTCGCCCGGCGCTGTCACGTGGCCGACGAGCACGCCACCGAAGAACAACGCCAGCGCTCCCAGCGCTCCGCCGACAGCGATGAGGATGCGGCGCGTCCGGCTGTGGCCAGCCGGAGCCGGTGTGGGGGCTACGGCCTGCGGGGCCGTGGAGGGCTGCGGGGTCTGAGGCGTCTGCGGGGTCGCCGGCGCGGAGGACGCCGACGGGATCCCCGTGTTCGGGGTGTTCTCCATGATGCTTCCTCTCAGGGGACGTGCGACGACTCATCAGGACGCGACCAAGCCCCGAGCGGCCAAGGGCGGCCGCCCGCCTGGCCTGGTCCGCGCACCGATCGTCACGCCGCCGCCTGGGCTGAGGCCCGGCAGGGCCTGTGTCCCGCCTGAGAGTCCTGGAGTCCCCTGCCCTTGGCGTCCGGCCGTGCCGGATCAGGCGGGCAGCAGGAGCCCGTCCCGCACGAGCCCCCGCACGCCGGGCAGCACGTCAGCGGCGACCTCCGCGGCCGGCGCCTCCAGCAGGGCCGCCAGCGCCCCCACGATCTGCCCGAGGCTCAGCTCGCCGTCGCAGGCGCCCACGAGCCCCGCCAGCGCGGTGCCGGTGCGGACCGTCCGGCCCAGGCCCCCGCCCTGCCGCAGCAGGACGATCGACGGGTCGACGTCACCGGGCGTGAGGTACCGCTCCTCGGTGACGTCGCCGGCGACGACAACGCGCTCACGGGCCAGGGCGGCGTCGTCACGGGCCGCGAGCCAGTCATGGGCGGCGAGGCTCGACTCGATCCACGGGCCGAGCGGCTGGCGCACCGTCCCGGTGACCTCCTCGAGGCGGCGCAGCGTGGGGGCGCCGTGCTCGGGGCGGCGCAGCGTGACGATCCCGAATCCGATGGCCTCGACGTCGCGGGTGGCGAAGTCGTCGAGCCACGCGCCGTAGCGCTCCGTCCAGGCCGCACGGTCGCGGTCGGGGGTGGTTCCGCCGTCGCGGATCCACGTCTCGGCGTACTGGGCCGGGTCCTGCAACTCGCGCTGCACCACCCAGCCGTCCAGGCCGGACTCGTCGAGCCACTGGCCCACGCGCTCATGCCATTCCTCGCCGCGCCGCACCTCCCAGTTGCCCAGGAG
>JAEWEI010000125.1 GCA_023389545.1 Actinomycetes bacterium
CGGCTGCTCACCACGAAGTACAACCCGGCGCGCACCTGGACGGCCGCCGACACGGTGGGGCTGGGCGGGGCCTACCTGTGCGTGTACGGGATGGAGTCGCCGGGCGGCTACCAGCTCGTGGGACGCACAGTGCCGATCTGGTCCGGCCACCGCCAGCGCGGCGTGTTCGAGCCGGGCAAGCCGTGGCTGCTGCGGTTCTTCGACCGGATCGTGTGGCATCCGGTGTCGGCCGCCGAGCTGGTGGAGCAGCGCACGGCGTTCGCCGCCGGCCGGCTGGACGTCGAGGTGGAGCACGGGACGTTCTCCTACCGCGAGCACCTGGCGTTGCTGCGGGACGCCGCGGCGGAGATCGAGGCGTTCTCGACGGCCCAGCACGCCGCCTTCGCACAAGAGCGCGCCGCCTGGGAGGCCGCCGGGGAGTTCGCCGCCGCCGAGCCCTCCGCCACCGGCGCCGCGAGCACCGACCCCGTCAGCCCTGACGCAGGCGCGGCGGTCGTGCTGCCCGAGGGGTGCGTGCTGGTGGAGGCGCCCATGGTCGGCAGCGTGTGGCGGGTCGAGGCCGAGGTGGGCGCCCAGGTCTGCGAGGGCGACCCGCTGGTGGCCCTCGAGGCGATGAAGCTCGAGCTCGGGGTCCAGGCCCCCGCTGCCGGGCGTGTGGCGCAGGTGCTGGTGCGGCCGGGGGAGCAGGTCGGCCCCGGCTCGGTCCTGGTGGTCCTCGACGTGGCCGGCGCCTGACGCCGAGGACCACGCCTCGCGGGTCATCGCAGGAACAGCCGCGAGGCGTGGTCCTCGGCGTCGGCGTAGGCGCGCGCCGCCGCCTGCAACGCGGCGGTGATGTGGTCCAGCGCCTGCTCGACCCGGACCTGTGTGGCGCCCCACTCGGTCATCACGCCCGCGAACGCCGTCGCGGCGCCGCCACGCCAGGCGCCCTGCAACTCGGCGAGCTGTCGCTGCATCGCCGCGACCTCCCCGCGCACCGCGGCCGTCCGTGCCTGCACGGCGGCGGCGGCCTGCGCGACCTGCGCGCTGTCGACCTCGTACCTGCTCATCGCATCCTCCTCCTGTGGTGGAGCGAGGGACGCTACGCAGCGCCGGGCCAGCCCACGCCGCGCCGGGGGCCCACGGTGGGCGCACCCGGGCCGGCGAGGGCTGTGGGTGGCGCGACTCGAGCCGCGCCTCAGTGCGCGAGCGCCACGAGCTCCCGGTCGATGCGCTGCCGCTCCGCGGCGAGATTCTGCCGGGCGGGCTCCTCCCACACCGCGCCGAGCGGGCTGGTGAACAGCCGCGGCCGGTCGAGCAGCCGCCCGATGATGGCCACCCGCGCGCGCAGGTAGTCCTCGACCGGCAGATGCGCGTACTCGGCGCGGATGTCCTGCAGGTAGGCCTTGTACCGCTGCGGCTCGGCGGCCAGCATCGCCAGGTCGGCGTCGCACAGCACCGCGCCGTCGAAGTCGCCCGGCTCGGCGTGGTGGTGGGCCAACGCGTTCACGAGCTCGTGCACGCGCCGCGCGGCGCGCTCCGGCACCCCCAGCGCGGCGAGCTCCTCGAGCGCGAGCCTGGCGCTGCCCGCCTCGTCCTCACCGCCCTTGTTCGCGTACGCGGCGGCCTCCGCGGCGTCGAACTTGGCCCCGTGGTACCACGCGGCGAGCCGCACCAGGTCGGGCTCGTGGGTCTCCTCCGCGAGCTCGTCGACGTGGGCCAGCACATCGATCAGGTGCCGCAGGTTGTGGTAGCGGCGGCCGGGGGAGGACCAGCGGGCGATGAGCGACTCGGCGGCTTCCCGGATCTGACCGGGCGGGGCTGTGGCGCCGGCCTCGACGGCGCTGCGGACAAACGCGGACTTCAACCACTGTGGTGCGTCTTCGACGCCCATGAGACAGCCCTCACGTGTCGTTCTCGTGCTCGGACGGGCCATCGTAGCCCTCAGCGCGTCGAAGGCTCCCGGTCCGCTCGCATCTGCTGCGCCGGGCTCGTGGCGCCCACCGCCAACGGGAGGCTGACCTGCACAGTCGTCCCGCCGCCCGGTGTCTGGGATATCGAGACGTCGCCGTGGTGCGCTGACACGATGGCCGCGACGATGGCCATGCCGAGCCCGGCGCCGCCCGCGCCCGCCGCCCCGTCGCCGCCTCGGGCCCGGCTCGCGTCGACCCGGTAGAAGCGCTCGAACACCCGCGCCGCGTGCTCAGGGTCGATGCCGGGGCCGTGGTCGCGCACCGAGAGCACCGCCACCCCATCGTGTTCTGTCACGCCGATCTCGGCGGGGCTGCCGGCCGGGGTGTGCTGCACCACGTTGCCCACGAGGTTCGCCAGCACCTGCCGCAGCCGCGGCTCGTCACCGAGCACCGTGCACGCGCCGCCGTCGGGCTCCAGGCGCAGGGGGCGGCTCGGGTCGAGGGCGTGCAGGTCGCTGAGCGCGTCGCCCACCAGCACCATGAGGTCGACCTCGTCGGCGCGCAGCGGGCGTCCGTCGTCCATCCGGGCCAGGGTGAGCAGGTCCTCGACGAGCGCCCCCATCCGGGTGGCCGACTGCTCGATCCGCCGCATCGTGTCGTCCACCTGGGCCGGCTCGGTGAGCGCGCCCATCCGGTACAGCTCGCTGTAGCCGCGGATCGCCGCGAGCGGGGTGCGCAACTCATGTGACGCGTCAGCGACGAACCGGCGCATGCGGTGCTCGGAGGCGCTCTGGGACTCGAAGGCCTGTTCGATCTGCGACAGCATCCCGTTGAGCGCCGCGCCCAGCCTGCCGACCTCGGTGGCCTCGGGTGCTGCCGGGACGCGTCGGCTGAGATCCCCGTCGGCGATGGCCGCGGCGGTGTCCTCGATCTGGCGCAGCGGGCGGAACGCGCGGCGCACGGCCCAGCCGCCCACCAGGGCGCCGAGCAGCACCACGCCGATGCCGCCGATGACCAGGACGAGCAGCACCGTGTCGATCGTGTTGTGGATGGCGGCCAGCGGGAGGCTGACGGTGGCGGTCCCCGTGATCGTGGTCCCGTTCACCACGGCCTGGTACGGGAACACCACAGCCCGCCACGTCGAGCCCGCCTTCGAGCTGTCGACGGTGAACGGCTCGGAGCCTGCCTGGGACGCCTCGGCCGCCGTCATCGCGGGGAGGTTCGGCGAGCCGTACTGCGAGTACGTGGCCTCCCGGCCCAGGTCCGCCCAGAGGCCGGAGTCGGTGGTGAGCTTGACTGCGTAGTCGCTCGGCAGGGCCGTCTGCTGCCGGGGCCCGCTCAGCGGGCTGGCGAACAGCGTGTCCACGATCGTGGTCTGCGCCAGGGTCTGCGCCTGCGTGGCGAGCTGGCGGTCCACCTGCCCGACGAGGTGCCGCTGGAGCAGGACGGCAGTGGTGCCCCCGGCGATCGCCAGCCCCACCACCAGCAGCACGGTGATGAGCCCGACCAGCCGGGCCCGCAACGGCACCCCCGCCCACCAGGCGCGCGCCGCCGAGCCCGCGGCGCCCCACCGCTCGCGGACGGTGGGGGACTGCGGGGTGGTCGGGGAAGCGTCGGCGCTCATGTCCCCGTCGGTTGGCGCAGCATGTAGCCGACCCCGCGCTTGGTGTGGATCAGCGGGGCCACCTGGGCGCCGTCCGCCGTGCGCACCTGGTCGATCTTGCGCCGCAGGTAGGAGATGTACGACTCGACGATGTTCGCCTCGCCGCCCCAGTCGTACTGCCAGACGTGGTCGAGGATCTGCTGCTTGGACAGCACCCGGCCGGGGTTGAGCATCAGGTAGCGGAGCAGCTTGAACTCGGTGGGCGACAGGTCGATGACGTGCCCGGCGCGGCGCACCTCGTGGCTGTCCTCGTCGAGCTCGAGGTCCGCGTACTGCAGCAGGTTGCCCTCGAGCAGGTCGGACGGGCTGGTGCGGCGCAGGATCGCGCGGATACGCGCGACGACCTCCTCCAGGCTGAACGGCTTGGTGACGTAGTCGTCGCCGCCCACCGTCAGGCCCTGCACCTTGTCGGCCGTGTCGTCGCGGGCCGTGAGGAACAGGACGGGGACGTGCTGGCCCTTCTCGCG
>JAEWEI010000210.1 GCA_023389545.1 Actinomycetes bacterium
GGAAGGGTCGCGCGCCACGGGCGCAGCACCCGGACGGCGAGGACTGTGCCGTCCTCCGCGAGCACCGCGACGTCGAGCGGCTCGCGCATGCCGATGCCGTGCACCGAGCTCTCGGGTCGCAGCACGAGCGCGTCGGGCAGCGCGCGCCGGCCCAGCAGCCCGCGCAGGCGGCGCGCCCAGGTGTCGGCGAGCTCTCCTCGGGCAACGACGCGTCCGTCCACCGTGAGCGGGACGACGGGATTGGCCACGGTTCCTCCTGGGTGCGGTGCTCCGCGGGCATTCGTGTCAGATGTCCACGCCTGCGGCTGACGCGCGTACGGCCATACGGGGGATTCCCGCGTCTCGCCGTGCATCTGCGCCACCGGCATCGAATCATGACCGAGGTCCACAAGTCAGGAGCGGTCGCTTGTCTCAGCAGGTCACGGTGGGTGTTCTCGTCGAGCCCACCGACGGAGTCCGGGCCCTCGTCGGCGACGCGCAGGTTGTGCTCGCCGACCCGTCAGACATCTCCGCGTTGCCCCGTGCGGTGCCTCAGGGGACCACGCACGTGCTGCTGCTGGGGGAGGCGCGCCACGAGGCCGTGCTGCGCCGGCACGCCGCGCTGCTCGCCGACACCGGGCCCTCGGTCTCGTGGCTCGCGCTGCCCCACGGGCCCGCGGCCCTGGTGGTGCTCGCGCTGCACGGCGCCGCCGCGCGCCTCGACGCCGGGCTGCTGCCCGACGCTGTCGAGGACCTCGCCCGGCGCACCTGGAGCGGCGCGTGGACGCCCAGCGTCGCCCGGCTGGAGAACCCCTCGCCGAGCCTCGGCCAGCATGCGCGGAGCATGCTGCCCGGCGGCCAGGGCTTCATCGTGTCCGTGGCCCCCGTCCCCGGCGTGCTCACGGTCGGGGACGCTCCAGCCCCGGAGGACGGCGCCCCCGCCCGCGAGGCGCTGTACAGCGCGGCCCCCGGCCTGCCGGACGAGGTGCTCCGCACCGCGCTGGGCGTCGCGGGCGCCGCGGAGTGCGTCGAGCTGCACGGCCTGGTGCTCGACGCGGTCGGGCGGTTCGGCCATGCGCGCGCCGTCGAGCTCTTCGCCCTCCCCGCCGACCAGCGGCTGGCCGCGCCTGACGGCGCCCGCCTCGTCCGGTGCACCGTGTGCGACGCGGTCGTCGCCCGGCGCCACTGCCCCTACTGCCGCGTGCGTCCCGCCGAGGCTGCCCCCGCCGTCCCCGAACCGCTAGGAGCGTCGCTGTGAACCCCCGTCAGCGCCGAGGAGTGCTGTTCGTCCTGCTGTCCGCCCTGCTGGCGGTCGTCGTGTTCGTGGTCATCGCGGGCTACGTCGGCTCGGTGTCGAGCCAGGTCGGGTCGATGGTCACCGTTTACCGCACGTCGGGGGCAGTGCCCGCGTACGCGGCGCTCACCGAGGAGGACCTGGTGGCCGACGAGGTGCCCGCGCGCTGGCTGTCGTCGTCGGCGCAGGTCACCGCGGAGGAGCTGGTGGGCCGCCGGGTCGGGACGAACCTCGTGGAGGGCACCATGCTCACGAGCGACATGCTCGTGCCCAAGTCCGACCTGAGCCCCACCGAGCGCGAGATCGCCATCAAGGTGGACGAGGTCACGGGCGTGGCCGACCGCGTCAAGCCGGGTGACTTCGTCGACATCTACGCGGTGTTCGCGGATGTGCCGGGCCTGCCCAAGCAGGTGCGCGTGCTGGTGCAGAACGTGCGGGTCGTCTCCGTGCGCGGCAGCCAGGTGCAGGTCGACGAGCTGAGCTCGACGGGCCAGCAGCGGGTGGTGCCCGTGACGCTCGCCCTGGAGCCCAACGACGCGCTCGCCGTCACCTACGCGTCCGCGTTCGCCGAGGAGGTCCGCCTCGTGGGGCTGCCCACCGGGACGGGCGAGGACCGCACGGGCGAGCTGGGAGAGTTCGACGCGAGCAGGCTCGGCGGCCAGGCCGTGCCCGAAGGGATGAAGTGATGGCCGGGATCGTCGTCATCGGCTGCGCCGACCAGTCCCTCGCCTACGAGCTGCGCGCGCAGCTCACGGAGGCGGCGGACGTCGAGATCGTCGCGGTCGCGGAGACCACCACCGAGCTGACGGCCCTCGTGCTCGCGCATGAGCCGCAGGTGGTGCTCGTCCACGACCAGCTCGGGCCCGAGCCCGCGCACCAGGTCATCCGCGACCTGGGCCTGCGCCGTCCGGCGTCGGTGGCGCTGGTGGTCTCGAGCGACAACGACCCCGAGTCGCTGTCCGCGGCGATGGACGCGGGGGCGCGCGGCGTTGTGGCGTACCCGTTGTCCTACGCCGAGGTGCAGCAGCGCGTGGTCAACGCGCTGGAGTGGTCGCGGCACATGGGCACGTTGCTGGCCAGCACCGGCGCGGGCGACGGCAGCGTGCGCGGCCGGGCCACCGTCGTGGCCGTCGCCGGCTCGAAGGGCGGGGTGGGGACCACCACGATCGCCACCCACCTGTGCTGGGACATCCGCCGCGAGGTGCCCTCGCACAAGGTGCTCGTGGTCGACCTGGACCTGGAGAAGGGCGATGTGTCGAGCCTCATCGCCGCCCGCTACCGCTCGTCGGTGGCGGACCTGGCGAAGGTCTCGCAGGACCTGTCGGTGCGCACCGTCCAGGACGCCGTCTTCGAGCACGAGTCGGGCCTGCACCTGCTGCTGCCGCCGGAGGACGTGCGCGACGTCGAGTTCGTGACCCCCGCGGCGGTGCGGCAGATCATCGCGCTGCTGCGCCAGCAGTACGACCTGGTGGTGATCGACGTGGGCGCCCACGTGACCCCCGTGCAGGCTGCTGTCGTCGAGATCGCCGACGAGGTCGTCGCTGTGGCCAACCCGGACCTGGTGAGCCTGCGCGCGTTGCGCCGCAACCTCGGGTGGTGGGAGTCGCTCGCGGTGCGCAAGCCCGAGAACGTGCACGTGCTGCTCAACCGGCACGCGCGCTCCGACGAGGTGCAGCCCGACACGGCTCGGCGCATCTCGCCCGCCCCGCTGCTCCAGACGGTGATGCCCGATCTGGGCCGCCGGCTCGAGCGGGCCACGAACTCGCGCTCGCCCGAGCTGGTCGACGACGCGGGCTGGTGGAAGGCGCTGCGGGCGTTCGGCCGGGAGATCGGCGCTGTGCGCCGCGACCCCCAGCCCGCCGGGCCCGACGAGGTCGCCGGGCTGGTGGAGGCCGAGTCGCGCCGCCGCCCGCGCCGGGCTCCCCGACGCGGCGACGA
>JAEWEI010000159.1 GCA_023389545.1 Actinomycetes bacterium
TCCCGGCGGCGCGACGACGGGCTTCGACGCCTATGCCGCCGAGGCGCTGCTGCTGCTGCAGCGGGGCGAGCTGGACCCGGAGCACGTCGTGCCGGTGGCGGCGCTGGGGCTGCTCAGCGAGGAGGACCTGGAGCGGCCCCTGGGCGAGCTGTCGGTGGGCCAGCGGCGCCGCTTCGACCTGGCGTGCGCCCTGCTCGCCGCGCCTCACGTGCTCATCCTCGACGAGCCCACCAACCACCTGTCCATCGGGCTGGTGGACGAGCTGACCGAGGCGCTGCGCGGCACGTCGGCCGCCGTGGTCGTCGCGACGCATGACCGTCGCATGCGCGCGGACCTGGCGGACTGGCCGGAGCTCGCGCTCGGCTGAGCGCGGCCCGGCCGGCGCCGCAGAGGGGGCGTCAGGGGAGGCGGCCCACGTGCGCCATCGCCTGGCGCAGCAGCAGGTCCTGGCCGCCGTTCATCGCCATCTGCACCTGGCTGGACGTCGCCTCCTCCGGGGTGAGACACGCGAGGTCGAGCGCGTCCTGTTGCGGGCGGCAGTCCCCGGCCACGGGCACCACGTAGGCGAGCGACACGGCGTGCTGGCGGGGGTCGTGGTACGGCGTGACGCCCGGGGTCGGGAAGTACTCGGCGACGGTGAACGGCTGCGGCGAGGCCGGGATCTGCGGCAGCGCCACCGGGCCCAGGTCCTTCTCGATGTGCCGCAGCAGCGCGTCCCGCACGCGCTCGTGGTACATGACCCGCCCGGAGACGAGCGCGCGCGACATCACACCCTCCCGGGTCACCCGCAGCAGCAGGCCCACGGCCACCACATCGCCCGACTCGTCCACCCTGACGGGGATGGCGTCCACGTACAGGATCGGCAGCAGGGTGCGCACGTGGTGGATCTCGTCGTGGTCCATCCAGCCGGCGGGGCGCTCGGGCTCGTGCTCGTGGGGGAAGTCAGCGGTGTCGGTCACGGTCCTGTTCTACCTCCCCGACAGCCGCCGGGCAGGCCGACGCGCACCGTCGAGGGAATACTCGGGAGGGTGGGCGTGCTCTTACGTGCGCAGACTCACGACCAGGGAGGAGCGGCCATGGCTACCACCGAGCTGACCGCAGACACGATCCAGCAGACCATCACCGACAACGACATCGTGCTCGTCGACTTCTGGGCGGAGTGGTGCGGACCGTGCAAGCGGTTCGGGCCCATCTTCGAGGCGTCCTCGCAGGCGCACCCGGACGTCGTGTTCGCGAAGGTCGACACCGAGGCCGAGCCGCAGCTCTCCATGGAGCTCAGCATCACGTCGATTCCCACATTGATGGCGTTCCGGCAGGGGATCCTGGTGTTCAACCAGGCGGGCGCGCTGCCCGCGCCGGCGCTCGAGCAGGTCATCAGCGCTGTGAAGGCGCTCGACATGGACGACGTCCGCGCCCAGATCGCGGCGCAGGAGACAGCCTCCCAGAACTGAGCGCCCGCCCCGCGAGCGGCCTCGTCTGAACGGCCATCGCCTGGCCCACGCCGGGCGATGGCCGTTCGCGCGTCCGCATGCCGCCAAATGAAACGGGTTCGTGTCGGTTTGCGAGGGTGGGATCACGCGCCTACCGTGCAAGGAACCGGTCTCACGGCGACGTCAGCGGGTGGCGGGCCGAGCGAGGCCGGTAGCCGGGGGGCTGCTCATGCTGTCGACGACGACGAATGACGCGGGAACGGCGAGGACCGGCCGTGCGCGGGCCCGGGGCCCGGCTCGGCTGGCCGCCGCAGTGGCGGTGCTGGCGCTCGCCGCGGCCGGGATGGGCGTGATCGCCGGCTCGGCGCAGGCAGAGCCCGTCCCGGTGGGTTCGGGCGGGTACACCACGGACCGGGTGGGCGCATCGCCCGAGGGCTGCGCCCCGCTCGCATCCGACCCGCGCGCCTACCTCACCGCCGACGCGCCAGCCGGGGCGATCCCCACCAACGACTGGTGGTCGTCGCTCGTCTTCAAGCGGTGGAACTGCGTGGGCAGCGAGCCCCTGCACGCCCACCCCGTCTCCTACCAGCCCACCGCCGCGGGCCTGGGCCTGTCGAGCACCCGCGAGCCGGTGCTCTCCGGCACGCCCGGCGGCGTGGGCGAGTTCCACTACCCGTACGCCCAGGACGTGCTGGTCGGGGTCGCGGGCCTCGCGGCGCCGGTGGTCGAGGTGGCCGACTGGTCGGACTGGACCGTCACCCCCTCGTGGGAGGACGGCGCCCGCACCATGCGCGCCCCCATCGGCCACGGCCTGCCGTTCAGCTGGTATCACCTGAGCGGCGGCCAGGCGCAGCTCACCGTCACCGGGACCCCCCGGGTGTGGAGCCAGGATGGTGGCGCGATCGGCTTCACCGCGGGCGGCCACGACTACGCGGCATTCGCGCCGAGCGGGTCGAGCTGGGCGGTGTCCGGGTCGAGCCTGGTGAGCGACCTGGCCGGGCTCGGGTACCTGAGCGTCGCGGCGCTGCCCACAAGTGCCGCCTCTGACGACGCGGCCCGGCAGGCGGCGCTGGCGCAGTACCAGCCCTACGCGTTCGCCGAGGTCACTGGCACGCAGGCCGACTACACGTACGACGAGGCGGCAGGCAGCGTCTCGACCACCTACGCCGTGCAGACCACGCCGCTGGAAGGCTCCGCGCAGGGCGCGGTGCTCGCGTTGTACCCGCACCAGCAGCAGCACCTCGCCTCGGTGGCGGGCCCCGCCGAGCCGGCCCCGGCGGACTACCCGTCGCCGCGCGGCGAGATGACCGCCTACGTGGGCGCCACCTCGTTCACCACGCAGACGCCGTTCACCGGGATCCTGCCCGAGCTGCCGGCGGTCGCGACGGGCTCCGGCGACGCCGCGGCCCGCCTGGACGCGCTCCTCACCGAGGCCGCGGCCGACCCGATGCAGCAGGTCACGGGCGACACGTATTGGACGGGCAAGGGCCTGGGGCGCGCGGCGCGGATCGCCGAGATCGCGGACCTCGTCGGACGCGTCGACGTGCGGGACGCCGCGTTGGCGCAGATCCGCGCCACGCTCACCGACTGGTTCACCGCCACCCCCGGCAAAGCGGAGCGGGTCTTCGCCTACGACGACAGGTGGGGCACGCTCATCGGCTACCCCGCGTCCTACGGCTCCGACAAGGAGCTCAACGACCACCACTTCCACTACGGCTACTTCATCGCGGCGGCCGCCACGCTGGCGAAGTTCGACCCGGCCTGGGCGGCGGACGACGCCTACGGCGGGATGGTGGACCTGCTGGTGCGTGACGCCAACGGCTACGACCGGGACGACCCGATGTTCCCCTACCTGCGGGACTTCGACGTGTACGCGGGCCACGACTGGGCATCCGGCCACGGCGCGTTCGCGGCGGGCAACAACCAGGAGTCGAGCTCGGAGGGCATGAACTTCGCCGGGGCTCTCATCCAGTGGGGCGAAGCCACCGGGGACACGGCGGTGCGGGACGCCGGCGCGTACCTGTACGCGACGCAGGCGGCGGCGATCCAGGCGTACTGGTTCGATGGCGCCGGCGCCATCCCGGACGGCTTCGGCCACAGCACCGTCG
>JAEWEI010000025.1 GCA_023389545.1 Actinomycetes bacterium
GCCAGCTCGGCGACGCGCACGCACGCCTCGGGGTCGTCCCCGTTGACGTGGAAGATCGGCACCTGCAGGCCCTTGGCCACGTCGGTCGCGTACTGCGAGGAGCGCGACGAGGAGGGGCCTGTGGTGAACCCGACCTGGTTGTTGATGATGACGTGGATGGTGCCGCCGGTGCGGTACCCGCGCAGCTGCGCCAGGTTGAGCGTCTCGAAGACCACGCCCTGCCCGGCGAACGCCGCGTCGCCGTGGATGAGGATCGGCAGCACGGAGAAGCCGTCGCCGCCCAGGTCGATGCGGTCCTGCTTGGCGCGCACGATGCCCTCGAGCACCGGGTCCACGGCCTCGAGGTGCGACGGGTTCGCCGCGAGGTAGACCTGCGTGGTGGCGCCCGACTCGGCGGTGAACTTGCCCTCGGTGCCGAGGTGGTACTTCACGTCGCCGGAGCCCTGCACGGACTTCGGGTCCTGGTTGCCCTCGAACTCGCTGAAGATCTGCCCGTAGCTCTTGCCGGCGATGTTCGCGAGCACGTTGAGCCGGCCGCGGTGGGCCATGCCGATGCCCACCTCGTCGAGGCCGTTGTCGGCGGCCTTCGACAGGATCGCGTCGAGCAGCGGGATGACGGACTCGCCGCCCTCGAGCGAGAAGCGCTTCTGGCCGACGTACTTGGTCTGCAGGAAGGTCTCGAAGGCCTCGGCCGCGTTCAGGCGGCGCAGGATGCGCAGCTGGTCCTCGCGCGGGGTGCGGGCGTAACCGGTCTCGAGCCGCTCCTGGAGCCAGCGGCGCTGCCGCGGGTCCTGTAGGTGCATGTACTCGACGCCCACCGAGCGGCAGTACGAGTCGCGCAGCAGGCCGAGCACCTCGCGCATCTTGGCGCGTGACTTACCGGTGAACCCGCCGGTCGGGAACGTGCGGTCGAGGTCCCACAGCGTCAGGCCGTGAGTCTGGATGTCCAGGTCGGGGTGCTTGCGCTGGCGGTAGGCGAGCGGGTCGGTGTCTGCCATGAGGTGGCCGCGCGAGCGGTAGGAGTGGATCAGCTCGGCGATGCGGGCCGGCTTGATGGCCTCGGCGTCCGGGTCGGAGGAGACATCGCGCACCCAGCGCACCGGCTCGTAGGGGACCCGCAGGGCCGCGAAGACGCGGTCGTAGAACCCGTCCTCGCCGAGCAGCTTCTGGCCGAGGATGCGCAGGAAGTCACCCGACTGGGCGCCCTGGATGATCCGGTGGTCGTAGGTCGAGGTGATCGTGATGGTCTTAGAAATGCCCATCCGGTTCAGCTGCTCTTCGGACGTCCCGGCGAACTCGGCGGGGTAGTCCATCGCGCCGACGCCGATGATGGCGCCCTGGCCGGCCATCAGGCGTGGCACGGAGTGCACGGTGCCGATGGTGCCGGGGTTCGTCAGGGAGATCGTCGTCCCCGCGAAGTCCTCGACGGTGAGCTTCCCGCCGCGAGCCCGGCGCACCACGTCCTCGTACGCGCCCCAGAAGTGCGCGAAGTCGAGCGTGTCCGCCTTCTTGATGCTGGGCACGAGCAACTGGCGGGTGCCGTCCGGCTTCGCCAGGTCGATCGCCAGTCCGAGGTTCACGTGCGCGGGGGTCAGGACGGCCGGCTTGCCGTCGATCTGGGTGTAGCCCGCGTTCATGGCGGGCATGGCGGCAAGGGCTTCGACGAGCGCGTAGCCGATGAGGTGGGTGAACGAGATCTTCCCGCCGCGGCCTCGTGCCAGGTGGTTGTTGATGACGATGCGGTTGTCGACCATCAGCTTGGCCGGGATCGCCCGGACCGACGTGGCCGTCGGCACCTCGAGCGAGGCCTCCATGTTGGTGACGACGCGCGCGGCCGGGCCGCGGAGCTTCTGCACCGAGTCCTCGGTGGGCGGAACCTCCGCGGCCAGCAGCCGGGCTGGCGCGGCCTGGGCGTACGGGGCGGTCGCCGGCTGGGCGGTCGCTATCGGCGTGGTGGTGGTCACGGGCATCGGCTCGTCGGCCGGGGGAGCAGGCTTCGGGGCCGGGGCCGGGGCCGGGGCCGCGGTCGGAGCAGGGGTGGGCTCGGCGCCCGTGGGCGCCGGCTTCGCCCGTCCGTTCGACCCGTGGGCAGGCGCCGACGCGCCGTCACCCGGGGGCGAGGGCTTCTCGCCGGGCTTGTAGCCCTCGAAGAACTCCCACCACGCGGGATCGACCGCGTTCTTGTCCTGGAGATACTGCTCGTAGAGCTCGTCAACAAGCCATTCATTGGCGCCGAAATCGGCCCGCGTCGAATCTGGCTCTGCCTTCTGGGACACGCGAGGTTCGCCCACTTCCGCCGCGGCGTCGCCGCGTCATCGCCGGTTCTGTTGACGACAACACTACGGCCTGGGCCGTGGGAAGTCAGACCGGCGGAGCGTGTCTGAGACGCCAGTCGGCCCGGCGTCGCAGGCCTGGTCAAAGCCGGGCAACGTGAGCGTCCACACCGCCCAAAGCAGGGGTCGACGCCGTGTCTTTCCAGGTCATGTGATGTCTCGACGCAGGGTCGTCGCGCGGCCGATCGCGGCGAAGGCCAAGGCGTAGGCGATCAGCACCAGGAAGCCCTGCCACGGCGCGAGCAGGTCGGAGATGCCGCCGGCCGAGTAGAAGCTCGACCCGACCATCGCCTCGCCGGCGGCTCCCGGAAGGTACGGGGCGACGCCCTTGCCCCACGACAGGAGGCCGAGCACCACGCGCAGCACCGGCTCGACGAACTGCGTGAAGGCGAGCAGGACGACGATGGCCGCGACCTGGTTGGTCAGGAGCGTGCCGAACCCGACTCCGACCACGGCCCACACCGCGAGCGCCACGACCGACAGGCCCAGCGTGCGCAGCACCTCCGGGTCGGTCAGGTACGTCTGCTCCCCGAGCACCGCGAGCACGCCAGCCCCCACCCCGACAGTCGCGAGCGTGCCGACCAGGCCGAAGACGAGGCCGAACACCCCGGACGAGACGAGCTTCGCGCCGAGGACCACGGTCCGTCGCGGCTCGGCGAGCAGCGTGGGCGTGATGGTCTGGTGGCGGAACTCGTTGGTCATGGCGAGAGCGCCCACGATCAGCGGGAAGACGTAGCCGAGTGACGGCGCCAGCGTGTAGACGACTCGGGTGAGCTCGGCGGCGGTGAGCGCCACCCCGCCCTCCGCGGTGGACATCTCTTCGCCCTGCGTCAGGGTCCACGCCATCACCGCGGCGAGGAAGGCCATGTACAGGGCCATCGCGATCAGCAGGATCCACCACAGGCGGGTGGTGACGAGCTTGCGGTACTCGGTGGTCAGCGCGGCCCTCATCGGGCGCCTCCGTTCGTGGCGTCCTGGGCGGGGGAGGTGAGGTCGAGGAAGATCGACTCGAGCCCGGGATCGTGCGGTGTGAGCT
The DNA here is from genome assembly GCA_023389545.1 of Actinomycetes bacterium. Taxonomy (GTDB): domain Bacteria; phylum Actinomycetota; class Actinomycetes; order Actinomycetales; family Cellulomonadaceae; genus Cellulomonas_A. The sequence continues at coordinate 3,370 of JAEWEI010000025.1, forward strand.
CGGACAGCTCGAGGCGCGCGGCGAACGCGGCGGCGCCAACGGTCGCGGCGTCGACGCCGAGCAGCTCGATTCGCCCGGGCGTCGGGGACTCGACGGGCGCGGTCTCCCAACCGGCCTGGGCGACGAGCGCGGCGAGCCCGTCGGCGTGCGGGGACGCCACTCGGACGCGCGGCAGCGCGAGCCGCGCCAGGGCGTCGAGGGTGGAGGAGTGCACGAGCCGGCCGCGCGCGATGATGATGACGTCGTCCACGGTCTGCTCGACCTCGGACAGGACGTGGCTGGAGACCAGCACGGTGCGGCCCTGCGCGGCCAGCGAGCGCAGGAACACGCGCAGCCACCGGATGCCCTCGGGGTCCAATCCGTTCGCGGGCTCGTCGAGGAGCAGCACCGGGGGGTCGGCGAGCAGAGTGGTCGCCAGCCCGAGCCGCTGGCGCATGCCGAGCGAGAAGCCGCCGACGCGCCGGTTCGCGGCGAAGGACAGGCCCACGAGGTCGAGCACCTCGGCGGCGCGGGCGTCGGGGACCCCCGCCTGGGGGGCGTAGACGCGCAGGTGGTCGAGAGCGGTGCGACCGGGGTGGAAGCTCGCCGCCTCGAGGGCCGCGCCAACGGTGCGCGTCGGCTTGTCGAGCTCGCGGTAGGGCTTGCCGCTGATGGTCGCGACGCCGCTGGTGGGGGTCACGAGGCCCAGCAGCATGCGCAGCGTGGTGGTCTTGCCGGCGCCGTTGGGGCCGAGGAACCCGGTCACGCGCCCGGGGTGGACTTGGAAGGTGAGGTCGTCGACGGCGCGGACGGCGCCGAACGACTTGGACAGGTGGGCGACCTCGATGACGCCGTCGGTCGAAGACATGGGCGTGAGCCTAACTGTGATAGTTGGACTAGAACAAGTGCCAGCCGGCACAGATCACTGACAGCCAGCCCCAGGTCCCCGTGGTGCTCAGGTCCGGTACGCCGGCAGAGTCAGCCGCATCGTGCAGCCCACATCCGTGTCCGCCACCTCGATGGCGCCGCCATGCAGGTCCACCGCCCACCGCACGATCGCCAGGCCAAGCCCCGTGCCACCCGTCGAGATCTGCCCCGTCGTCGCCGGCATGTTGCCGCGCGCGAACCGCTCGAAGACCTGCGTGCGCTGGTCCCGTGCGATGCCCGGCCCGCGGTCCACCACGTCGATGCGCACGTCCTGCCCGGCGCGGACAGCCACCAGCCGCACCTCCTCGCCAGGCGGGGAGTGCCGCACCGCGTTGTGCAGCAGGTTCGCCACCACCTGGTGCAGCCGCTCGGAGTCGGCAGGCACCGTCAGATCGAGCGGGCTCACCTCCACTGGGAAGGTCAGGCCCTTGTCCGCGCCGACCAGCGCGGCGCTCTCCGCGGCGTCCAGCAGGAAGTCGCGCAACGGCACGTCGGTGATGTCCAGCCCCACGGCGCCCGCCTCGACCCGGGAGAGGTCCAGCAGGTACGTCACCAAGCGCCCGAGTCGCTCCGTCTGCGCCAAGGCGGCCTGCAGCGTGGCGGCGTCCGGCTCGCTCACCCCATCGACGATGTTCTCGAGCTGCGCCTGCAACGCCGTCACCGGCGTGCGCAGCTCATGGGAGACGTTCGCGACCAGCTCGCGGCGCAGCGTGTCCGCCGACTCCAGATCCTCCGCCATCGTGTTGAACGCCGAGGCGAGCTGGCCCACCTCGTCGCGGCTCGTGGCCTGCACGCGCTGCGAGTAGTCGCCCGCCGCCATCGCCTGCGCCGCGGCGGTCATCTCCCGCAGGGGCGACGTCATCCCGCGCGCGAGCAGTTGCGTGACCACCAGCGACGCGATGATCGCCAGCGGCAGCGTGCGGGACGGGCCCAGGTGATTGTTCAACCCGAGCCACGTGACGAAGGCCGCCAGCGTCACCGTCGCGGCAACGAGCACCCCGAGCTTGATCTTGATCGACCGGAGGCGGTCGAGCGGACGGACGTCCGGCAGCCTGCGGGCGTGCCGAGGGCTCATAGGCCGGCCTCGGCGCCCCGGGCGGGCTCCGACGGTTCCGAGGGCTCGAAGGCGTACCCCACGCCGTGCACGGTGCGGATCAGGTCCGCGCCGAGCTTGCGGCGCAGCGCCTTGACGTGGGAGTCGACAGTGCGGGTGCCGCTCGCGTCGACCCAGTCCCACACCTCGGCCAGCAGCCGCTCACGCGTCAGCACGGTGCGCGGGCTCGACGCGAGCGCGACCAGCAGGTCGAACTCTGTCGGCGTCAGGTGCACCTCCACGCCGTCGCGGTGCACCCGCCGCTGCGCGCGGTCCACCACCACGTCGCCGATCTCCAGAGCGGGCACCGGCGTCGACTGCGCGCTCATCAGCTCGGCGGCCCGCGCGGCGCGCTCCGTGCGGCGCAGCAGCGCCTTGATCCGCGCCACGAGCTCGCGCATCGAGAACGGCTTGGTCATGTAGTCGTCGGCCCCGACGCCCAGGCCGATGAGCATGTCCGTCTCGTCGTCCCGCGCCGTGAGCATCAGCACCGGCACCGGGCGCTCGGCCTGGATCCGCCGGCACACCTCGAGGCCGTCGATGCCGGGCAGCATCACGTCCAGCACCACCACATCGGGCTTGAGGCGCGACGCCGCCGCGACTCCCGCGTGGCCGTCGCCGACCGTCTCCACCCGCCAGCCCTCCGCCGAGAGGCGGTGCGCCACCGCCGTGGCGATCGCCGGCTCGTCCTCCACGACGAGGACCATGGTCGAGGAGGGTCCCGCGCCGGTGCTCGCGCCGGCTCCATGACTGATCGACATGCGCCCCAGGGTGGCACAGCGTCCTAGGGAGGGAGGCCAGGCTTGCGGGCGGAATCCGGCGAGGGCCGCGCGGGTCGGCGGCGCACGGGCCCGATGATGTGTACGACGCCGAGGTGCGTTCCGTAGGATGTCCTCACCATGAGCAGCTCAAGTAGCTGCCGGCGTCCCGCCCGGGCCTCAGAGCCCGGGTGCGACCATGCCGGCTCCTTTCCTGTCCTGATCATCCGCGCCCTCCGCACGGCCCGCGCCGTGCGCCAGGCGCCTGCCCGTGAGGCGGGCGGTGGTCTCCCGTGCTGACCGAGTGGCTCCTCGTGGGCCTCGGCGTGCTGCTCACCATGGGGACGGCGGTGTTCGTCGCCAGCGAGTTCTCCCTGGTGACGCTCGACGCCGGGCTGATGGACAAGCAGACCCGCCCGGACGACCGCCGCGGCCAGTCTGTGCTCAAGGCACTGCGCCAGCTCTCGACTGAACTGTCAGGCGCGCAGGTGGGCATCACCGTGACCACCATCCTGCTCGGCTACACCACGCAGCCCGCCGTCGCGCGCATGCTGAGCGGGACGCTCGAGAGCACGCCGCTCAGCCCCGCCGTCACCGCGGGAATCGCCGGGCTGGGCACCGCGATCCTCGTCAACGGCTACTCGATGCTCTTCGGCGAGCTCGTGCCCAAGAACTTCGCGATCAGCCACCCCGAGGGGACGGCCCGGGTCGCGGCCCCGTTCCAGCGCGCGTTCACGGCCGCCCTGCGCCCGCTCATCTCCCTGTTCAACAACAGCGCCAACGCGCTGCTGCGCCGCGTGGGGGTCGAGCCGCGCGAGGAGCTCTCCGGTGGCCGCTCCTCACAGGAGCTCGCCTCGCTGGTCCGCCGCTCCGCCCAAGTCGGCACCCTCGACATGTCCACCGCCACGCTCCTGACGAACTCGCTCGACTTCGAGGAGCTCACCGCCGTGGACGCGATGACCGACCGGCAGCGCCTGGTGGTGCTGCGCCGCGACGACTCCGCCGCGGACGTGGTCGCCCGCTCGCGGGAGACCGGGCACTCGCGCTTCCCGGTGATCGGCGAGGACCGGGACGACATCCTGGGCCTGGTGCACCTGCGCCGGGCCATCGCCGTGCCGTATGAGCGACGCGCTGACGTGCCCGCCGCGGCGCTGATGGTCGAGGCGCCGCGCGTGCCCGAGACCGTCCACCTGGGCCCGCTGCTCGACGAGCTGCGGGAGCTGGGCCTGCAGATGGCCGTGGTGGTCGACGAGTACGGCGGCACGTCCGGCATCGTCACCCTTGAGGACGTCGTCGAGGAGCTCGTGGGGGACGTCGCCGACGAGCACGACAGGCGCCGCAACCCCACCTCGCTGCGGGCCGACGGCTCGTGGGTGCTGCCCGGGCTGCTGCGGCCCGACGAGCTGACCGAGGTCACCGGGCTCACGGTGCCGGCCGACGGGCCCTACGAGACGCTCGGAGGACTGGTCATGGCCTTGCTCGGGCGCGTGCCCGAGGCAGGTGACGAGGTGGCCGCGGGCGGCGTGCGGCTGCGCGTCGAGCAGATGCAGGGCCGGCGCGTCGAACGGGTGGCCGTCACCCCGGCGCTGCCCGACGAGGGGCTCGACGAGCGCGGGCGCACCGTGCCGGATCGCGACGAGCGGGGTGAGCGCGCGTGAACAGCACCGTGGCACTCCTCCTCGCCGTCATCCTGCTCGCCGGCAACGCGTTCTTCGTCGGCGCGGAGTTCGCCATCATCTCCGCCCGGCGCAGCGCCATCGAGCCGCTCGCCGAGGCTGGCAACCGCCGCGCACGCACCGTGCTGTGGGCCATGGAGCACGTCTCGCTCATGCTCGCGTGCGCCCAGCTCGGCGTGACCGTCTGCTCGACCACCCTGGGCCTGGTCGCCGAGCCCGCGATCGCCCACCTCATCGAGGACCCGCTGCACGCCCTCGGGGTGAGCACGAGCCTCGCGCACCCCATCGCGTTCGTGCTGGCGCTCGCCATCGTGGTGTACCTGCACGTGGTGCTCGGCGAGATGGTGCCCAAGAACCTCGCCGTCGCCGGGCCGGACCGCGCCGTGCTGTGGTTCGGGCCGCCGCTGGTGTGGCTCGGCCGTGTCCTGCGCCCGGTGATCGCCGCGCTCAACTGGCTCGCCAACCACGTGCTGCGCCTGTTCGGCGTGGAGCCCAAGGACGAGGTCGCCTCCGCCTTCACCGCGCAGGAGGTGCGCTCCATCGTCGAGCTGTCGCAGGCCGAGGGGCTGATCGACGACGCGCAGGGACTGCTCTCCGGCGCCATCCAGTTCTCCGACCGCACCGCGGCCGAGGTGATGGTCCCGCTCGCGGACCTGGTGACGCTCGACGTGGCGGCGACGCCCGCCGATGTGGAGAGGCACGTGGCGCGCACCGGCTACAGCCGCTTCCCGGTGCTGGACGCCGGCGGGGTGCCCACGGGCTACCTGCACCTCAAGGACGTCCTGTACGCCGACGAGGCGACGCGCGACCTGCCCGTGCCGACGTGGCGGGTGCGGGCGCTGGCCGTCGTCGAGCCCGGCGCCGAGGTGGAGGAGGCGCTCGCCGCGATGCAGCGCTCCGGCACCCACCTGGCGCGCGTGGAGCGCGACGGGCGCACCGAGGGCGTCGTGTTCCTGGAGGACATCCTCGAAGAGCTGGTGGGTGAAGTTCGCGACGCGATGCAGCGGGACGGCCTGCGCTGACGTGCGAGATGTCCGTTTCGTTGGTTACCTGGAAGCGCAACCGGGGGAATGTGGCCTGGACGACTGTTCAGGGAGGTTGGAACAGGCGTCGGTGTCCGTTATGGTTTCGTGACCGCTCAGGCCGTAGAGCCCCCTGGCATGAGAACGCCGGGGCCTGCACCGGGACGGGTCGCTGTCCGTCCGGGTCATGAGTTGGAGGTGTCGTGGGGTCGCAGTCCGATCCGCACGCGCACGCTCCGGTCGTCTCCCGACGCCAGCTCCGCGAGCAGGCCGCCCAGGCCGAGCGTGCCCAGCGCCGCGGCAAGGCGGCGCCCAAGGCCGCTCGCGCCATCGCGCACGAGTCGTCGCCCTCCGTCCTGGAGAGCGGCCAGCGGCACGCCCCCACGTCCGCGCAGGGCCAACGGCAGAGCGTGCCGCGCGGCCCCGTGAGCCGATCGGCCAGCTGGACGGTCCGGCTCGGCGTCCTCGCGGCGCTCGCCGGCGTGACGGTAGTCGTCCCCCTTACCCAGAAGTCGCTACCGAGCGGCGGGTTCGCCGCCGACCTGCAGGCGCAAATCGAGCTGCCGAGCACGGTCGAGGCGCTCAGCTCGTCGACAGTCCCCGGGCTGCCGTCCTCCCTCATCTCCACCGACGCCACAGCGCTCCGCGCGACCGTCAGCACCAGCCGCTCCGAGGAGCGCGAGGAGCTGGCCGGCTGCGACGGCGCGACGCGGGCCCCCGGCACCAACGGCCAGCTCAAGACCGCCGACCTGTGCACGCTCTGGGACGGCAAGACCCAGCTCCGCGCCGACGCCGCCGTCTCCCTCGCGGTGCTCAACGAGGCGTACGTCGCCCGCTTCGGCGCCGACCTGTGCCTGGTCAGCGGCTACCGCACGCTGTCACAGCAGATATCCGTCAAGGCGCAGAAGGGCGGCCTCGCCGCCGCGCCCGGCAAGTCCAATCACGGCTGGGGGCTCGCCGTCGACCTCTGCTCCTCGGAGACGAGCGGCAGCAAGTGGACCTGGCTCAACCAGAACGCGCCGTCCTACGGGTGGGACAACCCCGAATGGGCCCGCCCCGGCGGCTCCGGGCCGTATGAGCGTTGGCACTGGGAGTACACGCAGGGCGTCAAGGCCGACGGCGAGTACTTCGGCTGACACTGGGCGCTAGCCCGCAGGACATGACGGAGCCCGACCGCGCCAGGCGCGGTCGGGCTCCTTGGTGTCCGGGGGAGTCCCCGATCAGCTCAGCGTCAGGCCCCACGTGACGGTGTGCGTGGCGCCCGGGGCGAGGCGCACCAGGCGCTCACCGGTGCGGAACGCGTCGGCGATGCAGCTCATCGGCTCGGCGGCGACGCCGCCACGGTCGATGCCGGGGATGCCGTTGCCCGTGCACACCTGCCAGGTGTCCATCGTCCCGTCCATCCACACCGACGCGGTGTGCCCGTCCGGGGCCGCCAGGTGGATCCAGGACAGGCCGTCGGCGTCACGCAGCGGGTCGACGAACGCGTCGTCCAGCACGATCCCCGCGAGCGGGCGGGGCGCGCGGAAGTCGAAGTCGCCATCGACGGGCTCGGCGCCGATCGGCAGCAGGCGCTCGTCGTTGACCACGTGTGTCGCCGCGTCCAACCGCAGCGTGCACTCGTCGACGCTGGCGTCGCCGGGGGACAGCCACGGGTGGAAGCCCACGCCGTACGGCGCCTCGGAGCCGCTCAGGTTCGTGGCCGACACCTCCACGCGCAGGCCCTCGTTGGACAGGGTGTACGTGGCCTCGACGCGCAGCTCCCACGGGTAGCCGGGCGTCGGCACGATGTCGTGGCGCAGCGTGACCGACGTGCCGGTGGGCTCGCCCACAGGGGTGAACCGCGCGTGGCTGACCAGGCCGTGCAGGGCCGTGCGCCGGTCGTGCTCGTTGAGCGGCA
>JAEWEI010000296.1 GCA_023389545.1 Actinomycetes bacterium
GCCATCCGCGCACTGGCGGCGCGGGTGATCGGCATCGACCTGCTCGTCACCGTCGCGTCCGTCGGGGCGGTGGTGATCGGCCAGTACTGGGAGGCCGCCGCCGTGACGTTCCTGTTCGCCGTCGGCCACGCCCTAGAGCAGGCCACCCTGAGCCGGACCCGGTCGGCGCTGGCCGAGCTGGTCGCCGTCGCGCCGGATGTCGCCGTCGTCCTGCGGGCGGGCGGACAGATCGAGGTGGCGGCCGCCGACGTCGCCATCGGGGAGACGGTCGTGGTCAAGAACGGCGCGAAGGTCCCGGTCGACGGCGAGGTCGTCGCCGGGGCCGGGGCTGTCGACCAGGCTTCCATCACGGGGGAGTCGATCCCGGTGGAGAAGGCCATCGGGGACCAGGTCTTCGCCGGCACCGTCTCCCGTGGTGGTGTGCTGCAGGTGCGGGCGACCGGGGTGGGGGCCGACACGACGTTGGCCCGGATCATCCACCGCGTCGAGGAGGCGCAGGACGCCAGGGCCCGCACCCAGCGGTTCATGGACCGGTTCTCCCGCTGGTACACGCCAGGCATCATCGTCCTCGCGGTCGCTGCGGGGGCGGTCACCGGCGACGTCGTCCTCGCGCTGACCTTGCTGGTGATCGGGTGCCCGGGGGCGATGGTCATCTCCATCCCCGTCTCGATCGTGGCCGGCATCGGCCGCGCGGCCAAGGACGGCATCCTCATCAAGGGCGGGGAGCACCTGGAGCGGGCGGCGAAGATCACGGCGGTCGCCGTCGACAAGACCGGCACGCTGACACGTGGTCGCCCGCTCCTGACCGACGTCGTCGTGCTCGACCCGGCGGCGGACCGAGCAGCCGTCCTACGCTGGGCCGCGCTGGCCGAGGCGGGCTCCGAGCACCCCCTGGCCCGCCCGGTGCTGGACGCCGCCCGTGCCGAGGGCCTGCCGGGCGAGTTCCCCGGGGCCGCAGAGTCGATCCCCGGGAAGGGCATCACCGCGAGGAGCGAGGGGCATCACGTGCTCGTCGGCAACGTCGCCCTGTTGTCCCACTTCGGCATCGCCGACGTCCGGGGGAGCGATCGGGTGGCCCACGACCTTGCCGCTGCCGGGCGCACGCCGATGATCGTGGCGGTCGATGGCGCCGTCGTCGGGGTGCTCGCCGTCGCCGACGAGGTGCGGCCCGACGCTGCGCGCATGGTCGCCGAGCTGCACCGCGCGGGCGTGCGCACGGTCGTCATGCTCACGGGGGACGCCCTCCCGGTCGCCCTCGCCGTGGGCAGCGCGACCGGCGTCGACGAGGTGCGCGCCGGGCTGCTCCCGCAGGACAAGCACGACGCCGTCCGGGAGCTGCAGCGGCAGGGGCACGTCGTGGCCATGGTGGGTGACGGCGTCAACGACGCCCCCGCCTTGGCAGTCGCCGACCTCGGTGTGGCGATGGGCGCCGCGGGATCAGCCGTCGCCCTCGAGACCGCCGACATCGCCCTGATGGCCGACGACCTGCGGAGACTCCCGCAGGCCATTCGGCTGGCGCGCCGCACCGTGGCGACCATGCGCCAGAACATCGCCGTCGCGCTGGTCACCGTGGCGCTGCTCCTGCTGGGAGTGCTGCTCGGCGGGGTGACCATGTCGGTGGGAATGCTCGTGCACGAGGTGTCGGTGCTGGTCGTCATCCTCAACGCCATGCGGCTGCTGCGCAGGCGGGCGCCGGCCTCCACGGCTCCCGCCGCCCCGGCGGCCGTCGTGCGCCAACCGGAACCAGCAGCCGCATGATCAGCGGTATGCCGCCGATGACGACTATCAAGGTGCCACGGACGCTGCGCGACCGGCTGGCCGCCATGGCCCACAGGGAGAACACCACCCTGGCCGGGGCGCTCGAGCACGTGCTCGACGAGGCCGAGGAGCACGAGTTCTGGGAGGGCGTCCGCGCCAGCAACGCCGCGTCACCCCAGGACCCCCTCGCGTCGGTCGCCCTGCGCGACAACCTCGGCGACCCCGACGACGCGATCGAGGCAGGTGCCTGGTGAGGCGCGGTGACATCTACCTCGCTGACACGGGGGAGCCCTTCGGGCAGGAGCAGGCGCTGGTCCGCCCCGTCCTGCTACGTCAAGTGCGAGGATCTCCGCGCGATGTCGCCCGCGCGGCGTCGCAGGTACTCGGAGAACTTCGGGGCCGTGTACGCGTACTGACCCTTCTGGACCCGGTACAGGACGCCCTGCTCAGTGAGCCGCCCCATGAGAACGTTGATGTTCCCGTCGCTCTTGTCGCTCCTCGCGCGCAGGTCGGAGGTCTTGAGCGGCGGGTACGGGCAGTCGCCGGACAGCATGAGCAGGTCCTGCTCGCTCGGCGTCAGGGTCTCGACGCGCCCCGCGTAGAACTCCTCATCGAGGCGTTCGTAGATCTGGTCCTCGATCGCGTCGAGCAGTGTGAGGCTGAGACGGCCGTGGCCGACGGCGGCGGCCGCGTCCCACAGCTCGGCGCCCCAGAGCTGGATGAAGAACGGGTACCCCTCGACCTCGCTCAGCACCCGCGTGACGAGGTCTTCGTCGACTGTGATCCCGGTGCCTTCCAGCGGGACGACGAACGCGTCACGGGCAGGACCCGGGTTTCCCGTCAACTCTCCGATGTTCTCTCCCTTGAACATCCGCTCGGAGTAGGTCCGGGCTTTCTGGAGGTTCGCGCGGAGCGTCGGCAGGCCGCACAGGACCAGCGCGATCGGTAGCCCGGATTCCTGTAGGGCGTTGATCGCAGCGACAAGCATCGACAGCGGGTGTTCGCCGTCTCGGTCCTTGTCATCGTGGATGACCTGAGCCTCGTCCAGCAGGAGGGCGAAGCCCTCGTGCCCGGTCCTGACGGCGGTGTCGACAACCCCGTACAGCGCTTCGGCGAGCTCCACCTCGGTCGTGCTGCTACCGGCGAGGCTGAAGGTGATGTCCTCCACGGTCACTTCGAGCAGCCCTCGGGCAGCCAGCCACGCATCGTTGGCGGACGCCTTGATCGAGCTGAGGCGAGAGGCGCGTCGTTCGCTGGCTGACGCCATCGCGGCGATGAGGTTGCTGAGTTCGCGTTCGGTGTTGTGCCTGGGCTCGAGCTGACGTCGCGCGACCAGCCAGCCCGCGGTCGTCGCATCCGACTCCATCTCGCGGAGCAGGACCGATTTGCCCACCCCTCGCAGTCCGGTCAGGCGAAGGTTGGCCGGTAGTTCTGGTGCGCCAGCGAGGACCTTCCGGAACCGCTGCAGCGGGCGTGTCCTCCCGGCCAGGTGCAGCGGTCTGGTGGCGGCCCCGGGGCGGTAGGGGTTCTTGCCCGGCTCTGCAGTCATGACAGGCTCTCCCTAATGTTTGGGTCAACATTACAGAGTCGCTGTAAGGACCGCTAGACCGCGTGCCGCATGGGCCAGCGAGACGGCGTGGCTTCGGAGCACAGTCCCCCGGGCTGCGCCGCCCAGCCTCCCGGCACATGCTGGAGTCATGAAGAAGGACATCCACCCCGACTACCACCCGGTCGTCTTCCGTGACGTGTCAGGCGAGTTCGCCTTCCTGACGCGGTCCACGGCGATGCCGTCCAAGACGATCGTCTGGGAGGACGGCAACACCTACCCAGTGGTCGATGTTGAGATCTCGAGCGCGACGCACCCGTTCTACACAGGGCAGTCGCGCGTGGTCGACACCGCAGGGCGCGTCGAGAAGTTCCGGCAGCGCTACGGCGAGCGCGGCGGCAAGGCCGCCGAGAAGAAGGCGGCGCCCGAGTCGCCGGCGCCCGAGGCATCCGACTCCGACGAGTCCTGAGAGGCGGTCCGGCAGGGCGCCGCGCC
>JAEWEI010000073.1 GCA_023389545.1 Actinomycetes bacterium
GCGCACCCCCGCGCGGGCTCCGACCAGCGCGCCCAGCACCAGCACGTCAGCGGCGCCCCACAGCTTGAAGGCGACGGCCAGGCCCGCCATCGCGCCCGCCACCCGCACCGCGCGCGGCGCCGGCCCGGACCGCTCGGAGCCCGGTCGCCTGCGCAGCGCGAGCAGCGCCACCAGCACGCAGGTGTTGAGCAACGGCTCGAGGTACACCGTCCGCTCGGCGATCGTGATCACGCCCCACGTGGCGTACAGCGCCCCGCCGGTGACGGCAGCCGTCCAGCCGCGCGGGCGCAGGATCGCGGCGACGAGCACGGCGTTCGCGGCGCCGAGCAGCGCGACGGCCACGCGTGCCGCCGCCATCGCCCACGAGTCGCCCACCAGCCCGGCCAGGGCCGCGAACGGCGCCAGTGCCACCACCACGCCGCCAGGCTGCAGGAACGTGAAGTCCGTGTACGGCAGGTCGCCGGCGAGCAGATGCTGCGCGGCGGCGAGGTGCACGCCGTCGTCATAGCCGATCACCCCGCGCAGCGATCCCCGGTGCAGCACCGGGCCCAGGCGCACGGCCACCGCGAGGCAGCCGAGGACGAGCGCCAGGATGACGATCCCGCGGCTGCCCGACCGCGGGGCCGGCGGCGTTACCCGGCGCTCTCCGCCGCCGCCAGCCACAGCTCCTCGAGCGCGTCGCGCTCCTCGGCGAGGGCCCGCAGCTCCGCGTCGAGCTGCTGCACCGCCTGGTGGTCGGTGGCCTGCGCGGCCATCTTCTCGTGCAGGCGCGCCTCCAGCTCCGCGATCTTGCCGAGCCGGCGCTCGACGCGCTGCACCTCCTTGCGGGCGGCCCGCTGGTCGGCGGCGCTCGGCGCGGAGGCCGCGTCGTCCGTCGAGCCGGCAGCCGACGCTCCGGCGGCGGCCACCGGACGTGCGGTCCCCGTCGCGGCGCGCCGCAGCTCGAGGTACTGCTCCACCCCGCCCGGCAGGTCGCGGATGGCCCCGTCGCCCAGCAGCGCCACCTGCCGGTCGCACACGCGCTCGAGCAGGTAACGGTCGTGGGAGACGACGATGAGCGTGCCCGGCCACCCGTCGAGCAGGTCTTCGAGCGCGGCCAGGGTGTCGGTGTCCAGGTCGTTCGTGGGCTCGTCGAGCAGCAGCACGTTCGGCTCCCCCACCAGCAGCCGCAGCAGCTGCAGCCGTCGGCGCTCGCCACCCGACAGGTCGCGCACCGGGGTGCGGGCACGATCCTTCGCGAAGCCGAGCCGCTCCACGAGCTGCGCGGCCGTCAGCTCCTTGCCGCCGGCCACGACGGTGCGCTTCTCCCGCTCGACTACCTCCACCACGCGCAGGTCGGCGAGCTCGTCAAGGTCCTCCACGTCCTGCGTGAGCTCGGCGACCTGCACCGTCTTGCCCCGCTTGACCCGGCCGGACGTGGGCTCCAGACGCCCGGCGAGCAGCCGCAGCAGCGTCGTCTTCCCGGCGCCGTTGACCCCCACGATGCCGTACCGGTCACCGGGGCCGAGCCGCCAGGTGACGTTGTCGAGCAGCGCACGGCCGCGCGCGGCGGGGCTGTCCGCCGTCGCGGGCTCGTCGAAGCGGACCGTCACATCCTCCAGGTCCAGCACATCCTTGCCGAGCCGGCTCGTGGCCATCCGGGTCAGCTCGAGCTGGTCGCGGGGCGCGGGCTCGTCGGCGATGAGCTCGGTGGCGGCGTCGATGCGGAACTTGGGCTTGGAGGTGCGCGCCGGGGCGCCGCGGCGCAGCCACGCGAGCTCCTTGCGCAGCAGGTTCTGCCGCTTCTCCTCGGTGACGGCGGCAGTGCGCGCGCGCTCCGCGCGGGCCAGCACGTAGGCGGCGTATCCGCCCTCGTACCCCTCGACGTCGCCGTTGTTGACCTCCCACATGCGCGTGCACACCGCGTCGAGGAACCAGCGGTCGTGGGTGACGACGACGAGCGCGCCGCTGCCGCGCGCGTAGCGCTCGGTGAGGTACCGCGCGAGCCACGCGACGCCCTCGACGACGAGGTGGTTGGTCGGCTCGTCGAGGACGAGCACCTCGTCGTCGCGCACGAGCAGGGCCGCGAGCGCGACCCGGCGGCGCTGCCCGCCGGACAGGCTCGCGAGGGGCGCGTCGAGCTCGACGTCGGCGAGCAGCCCGGCGTGCACCGCACGGATGCCGGCGTCGGAGGCCCACTCGTGGGCGTCGGCGCTGCCGTGGACGGCGTCGAGGACGGTGCCCGGGCCGAGGTCGTCACGCTGGTCGAGGAGGGCGACCCGGGTGCCGCCGGCGCGCGTGACGCGCCCGTCGTCGGGCTCCTGGCGGCCGGCGAGGACGCGCAGCAGCGTCGACTTGCCGGCGCCGTTGGGCCCGACGACGCCGATGCGCTGGCCGTCGTCGACGCCGAGGCTGACGCCGTCGAGGAGGGTACGGGTACCGAGGGTGAGGGAGACGCGGTCGGCGCCGAGGAGATGGGACATCGCCCGACTAGCGTGCCAGGTACCGGGCCAGGGTGTCGAAGATGCCGCGCGTCCCCTCCTCGCGGCCGGCCGGGTCGTCGATGCCGTCGAGGTGGACGCCCTGCTCGGTGTAGCGCAGCGCGGTGCGGTCCCCGGCGGCGGGAGCGAGCTCGTACGTGCCGAGCG
>JAEWEI010000035.1 GCA_023389545.1 Actinomycetes bacterium
GGGGATCAGGAGGACGACCAGGAGCGACCACGGCATCAGCGCTACCTCTTACCCGAGACCAGCGAAAGCCACATCGTCGTGTCCTCTCAGGCTAGGCACGCACCGCGAGATGGGCCACCGCCACGGCTGAATGCGACGTGGGGGACCAAGGGGCGACCCTCAGCCGTACCCCGAGCCGGTTCGGGGTGCGATCAGGGCGATAACTGATCGCCCGGCAAGTCTGCGACCAGCAAGGATGTCCGTGGCACACACCTTTCAGCCTCACGATGGGAAGTCACATGAGCTCCGCCCCGACAGGCGTCGCGTCCGTCACGCACAACAGTTCGGCCAGGCCGATCGCGACAGCACGCGGCCTGGTCAAGACGTACGGGTCAGGCGAGACGGCGGTGCACGCGCTCGCGGGCGTCGACGTGGACTTCGGCCGCGGCCAGCTCACCGCGATCATGGGCCCGTCGGGCTCGGGCAAGTCGACGCTCATGCACTGCATGGCCGGCTTGGACCGTCCCACCGAGGGCACGATCGAGGTGGACGGCGAGCAGATCGGCCAGATGAACGAGCGCCAGCTCACCAAGCTGCGGCGCACCCGGCTGGGCTTCGTGTTCCAGGCGTTCAACCTGGTGCCCACTCTGACGGCGGCGGAGAACATCACGTTGCCCTTGGACATCGCCCGGCGCCCTGTCGACAAGGCGCACTTTGACGCCGTGGTCGCGGCTGTCGGGCTCGGCGACCGCCTGGGGCATAAGCCCAATGAGCTGTCCGGCGGCCAGCAGCAGCGGGTGGCGTGCGCGCGCGCCCTGGTGTCCCGCCCGGCCGTCGTCTTCGCGGACGAGCCCACCGGCAACCTCGACTCGACGTCCGCCGCCGAGGTGCTGGGCTTCCTGCGCCGCTCTGTGGACGAGCTGGGCCAGTCCATCGTGATGGTCACGCACGACCCGACGGCCGCGTCCTACGCGCACCGCGTGCTCTTCCTGGCTGACGGCCGCCTGGTCGGCGAGCTGCACGACCCGACTCCGGCGTCGGTGCTCGAGATGCTCGGCTCGGTCACCGCCCGCGCCCGCCAGGCCACGTCAGCGGCAGCCGTCTGATGGGCCGGCTGGCACTGCGCGCGATCCGCGCGCACCTTGTCCGCTTCCTGATGTCGTTGCTGGCGGTCGCTCTGGGCATCTCCTTCGTCGCCGGCACCTTCTCCTTGAACGGGATGCTCTCGTCCACGTTCTCCGGGATCGTCGAGTCGACGATGGTCGGCGACGCTTACGTGCGCGGCTCGGAGGCGTCGATCCGCACTGCCGACGTCGGCACGGAGGTCGGCGAGCAGCGCAACCGCATCCCGCTCGCGCTGGCCGACGAGCTCTCCGACGTGGAGGGCGTCCAGGCCGCGCTGCCCGATGTCTCCGGCCCGATGGTGCTGGTGGGCGCTGACGGCACTGCCGTGCAGTCCACCCAGGCGCCGAGCTTCGCCGTCATGTACAGCCCGGACGACCGCACCAGCAAGATCGTGGACGGCCGCGCGCCCGAGGGCATCGGCGAGGTGGCCCTGGAGATGGCGACATTGGCCAGCTCTGGGCTGAAGCTCGGCGACACGACCAACGTGGTGGTCGCGGGCGAGGTCCGCGAGGTCGAGGTGGTCGGCGAGATCGACCCGGGTGGCCCGATGGCCGGCGCCACGATCACGTACGTCGACCGGGCCACGGCGACCGCCGACTTCGCCCCTGACGGCCAGGTCGCCATGATCGCCGTCTATGGCAAGGACGGCGCGTCCGAGCAGGAGATCGTCGACGGGGTACGGGCCGCGCTCGCGGGCTCTGGCGTGGACGTCGAGGTGGTCAGTGGCGACGACTCGCGCGCCGAGGCGCGGGAGGACGTCGAGGGGCAGCTCGGGTTCATCTCCACATTCCTGCTGGTCTTCGCGGGCATCTCGCTCTTCGTGGGCGCGTTCATCATCGCCAACACGTTCTCCATGTCGG
Organism: Actinomycetes bacterium; assembly: GCA_023389545.1. Classification (GTDB taxonomy): domain Bacteria; phylum Actinomycetota; class Actinomycetes; order Actinomycetales; family Cellulomonadaceae; genus Cellulomonas_A. The sequence goes on from JAEWEI010000035.1 coordinate 1,965, forward strand.
TGCGGCAGCGCATGCGCGAGTTCGCGCTGCTCCGCGCTGTGGGCGCCTCGCCCTCGCAGGTCCTCACGTCGATCCTGGTGCAGGCGGCGGTGGTCGGTGTCATCGGCTCGCTGATCGGCGTCGCGGGTGGCGTGGGACTCGTCTCCCTGCTGAGGGTGGCCTTCGAGTCCATGGGCATGAGCCTGGTGGGCGACATTCCGCTCGACGTGGCCACTGTGGTCATCTCGGTGGTGGTGGGCACCCTCGTCAGCGTGGGGGCGGCGTTCCTGCCGGCCCGCCGGGCCGCGATGATCCCGCCCGTCGAGGCGATGCGGGATGACGTGGCCAGTGCCGAGCGCTCCCTGAAGACGCGCGCGATCATCGGCGTGGTCGTCGGCGGTCTTGGCGCCGCCGGTGTCGTGGCAGCCGCGCTCAAGCCCGAGTTGGAGTCCGGGGAGATGGTCCTCGGCTTCGGCGCCGCGGCTGTGGTGATCGGCATGCTGCTGCTGGCGCCGGTGATCGCCCGCGGGGCGCTGGGCTTCCTGGCGGCGCCGTTCGTGGCGCTGGTCCGGCCCGTCGGGCGGCTCGCGCGCGGCAACGTGGTCCGCAACCCGCGGCGCACGGCCAACACCGCCGGCGCCCTGATGATCGGCATGGCCCTGGTGGGCGCCGCCACCGTCATCGCGGCGACCACGCAGGCCTCGCTGGGCACAGTGGTGCGGAAGGAGGCCGTGGCGGACTTCATCACGGCCGCCGCCTCGAGCGGCTCCATCCCGGAGCAGGCTGTCGGGGACATGCGGGCCCTGCCCGAGGTCGACACTGCCGACCCGCTGTACTTCGGGGTGTTCCTTGCCGACCGGGCCGGAACCACCCCGGCGGCCGACCAGCTGCTGAGCACCACCGGCATCGACCCGCTGGCGTTCGGCCGCAGCCTCGACATCGAGGAAGTGGAAGGCGACCTGACGCAGGTGCTCGCCGACGGGCGGATCGCCCTGCAGCAGTCCGTCGCGGAGGACAAGGGCTGGAAGGTCGGCGACGAGCTGACGTTCCTGGGCAGCGGCGGGCAGCGGGACGTGACAGTCGGCGCCATCTTCACGTCCAACGCGCTGGGCGTCGCGTCCGCGATGTCGCTGGACATGTACGACCAGATGATCGTGCCGAGCGAGCGTCATGTGGCCAACGTGTTCATCTCCACCGCCGACGGCGTGGGGCTCGAGGAGGCACGTGAGGCGCTCACCGAGGCGCTGGCGCCGTACGTGGTGATCTCCCTGCTCGACAAGGAGCAGTTCGTCGCGGGCATCGCCGACCAGGTGAACCAGGTGCTGGTGATCCTGTACGCGCTGCTGGGGCTGTCGATCGTCATCGCGGTGCTGGGCATCGTCAACACGCTGGCGTTGTCGGTGATCGAGCGGACCCGGGAGATCGGGCTGCTGCGCGCCGTCGGCCTCGGCCGGCTGCAGCTCTCCGGGACTGTGACCATCGAGTCGGTGCTCACCGCGTTGTTCGGCACAGTGGTGGGGCTGGTCGTGGGGGTGGGGCTCGCCACCGCGATGCAGCGGGTGTTCACCGACGACGGCCTGACGATCCTGTCCGTCCCGTGGGGCAGCCTCGGGTCGATGCTGGTGCTCGCGCTGGTGGTGGGCGTGCTGGCCGCGTTGTGGCCGGCGCTCCGCGCCGCACGGATGCCGGTGCTGGAGGCCGTCAGCTACGAGTAGCCCGATATCGGCTCGTGAACGCCGCCGGGGCGCGCCATCAGGCGCCCCCGGCGGCGTCATGTCCGAGGTGCTCCTACGCTGACGAGGGGGATCGGCCGCGCGCGCCGGGACGCCCCGCGCGGAGGCCACATGAGTCACGCCCCACCCGCCGAGCCCGCTCGCATGGGCGCGGACACGGCTACCGGCCCCATCGCCCGCGCTCGCGGGCTGGTGAAGACCTACGGGGCGGGGGACACGGCCGTCCGCGCGCTCGACGGTATCGACGTGGACTTCAGCCGGGGCGAGCTGACGGCGATCATGGGCCGGTCGGGCTCGGGCAAGTCGACGCTCATGCACTGCATGGCGGGCCTGGACCGCCCCACAGCCGGCTCGGTGGAGGTGGACGGCGCCGAGGTCAGCCGGTTGAGCGAGCGCCGGCTCACGAAGTTGCGGCGCACCCGCCTGGGCTTCGTGTTCCAGGCGTACAACCTGGTGCCGACGCTGACCGCGGCGGAGAACATCACGCTGCCCCTCGACATCGCGCGCCAGCCCATCGACCGCGACTTCTTCGACACAGTGGTGGACGCCGTGCGGCTGCGCGACCGGCTGCACCACAAGCCCTCCGAGTTGTCCGGCGGCCAGCAGCAGCGGGTCGCGTGCGCACGGGCCCTGATGTCGCGGCCGGCTGTCGTCTTCGCCGACGAGCCGACGGGGAACCTCGACTCGGAGTCCTCCGCCGAGGTGCTGGGGTTTTTGCGCCGGTCCGTGGACGACCTCGGCCAGTCGGTGGTGATGGTCACGCATGAGCCCACCGCCGCGTCCTATGCGCACCGTGTGCTGTTCCTCGCCGACGGCCGGTTGGTCGACGAGCTCGTGGACCCCACCCCGGCGACGGTGCTCGACGCGCTGGGCGCGATGAGCGGGCTGCCGGTGGAGCGGCCGGACGGCTCCGGCGGCGACGGGCCAGGGCGTGCTGCGCGCGACCAGGCGCCCTGATGCTGCGGGTCGCGCTGCGCGGCATCGGCGCCCACCCGGTGCGGTTCCTGCTCACGATGCTCGCCGTCGCGTTGGGCATCGCATTCGTGGCGGGCACGTTCGCGCTGCGCACGATGCTGTCCTCGACGTTCACCGACATCGTCGAGACGTCGATGCTGGGCGACGCCTATGTGCGCGGCGCCGACCGCGCACCGGGTGAGACGAGCGTCGGGGGGGAAGCCTCCGAGGCGCGCAACCAGGTGCCGATCGGGCTGGCCGACGTCGTGGCGGGGGTCAGCGGCGTCACCGCCGCGCTGCCGGATCTGTCCGGCCCGGTGGTGCTGGTCGGGGCGGATGGCACGGCGGTGCAGAGCACGCAGGCGCCGAGCTTCGCGCTCGTGCTGTACCCGCAGACCCGCGGTGTCGACGTGATCGACGGGCGCCTGCCGGAGAACGCCGGCGAGGTCGCGCTGGAGCACTCCACCCTCGACGCGTCGGGACTCGCCGTGGGGGACGCCACCACGATCGTGCTGGGCGGCCAGCTTCAGGACGTGGTGGTGGTCGGCGACGTGGACGCCGTCGCCCCCACCGCGGGGGCGACGCTGGTCTACCTGGACCCGGCCACCGGGCGCGCGCTGTTCGCCCCCGACGGCATGGTGTCCACCATCGCCGTGTACGGCGAGCGCGGGCTGAGCGAGACGGCGCTCAGGGATCGGGTCGAGCCGGTGGTCCGCGACGCCGCGCCCGCGGACGCCCCCGCGCAGGCCGTCACCGGCGACGACGCGCGGGCGGAGTCCCGTGCGGCCATCGAGGCGATCCTCGGCTTCATCCTCACGTTCCTGCTGGTGTTCGCCGGCATCTCGTTGTTCGTGGGCGCGTTCATCATCGCCAACACGTTCTCCATGTCGGTGCGGCAGCGCACCCGCGAGTTCGCGCTCCTACGGGCCGTGGGCGCCTCGCCCACGCAAGTGCTGGTGTCGATCCTGGTGCAGGCGGCAGTGATCGGGGTGATCGGCGCCGCCCTGGGCATCGCCGGGGGCCTCGCACTGGTCGAGGTGCTGCGCCGGGTGCTGGAGTCGATGGGGATGACGCTCACCGGCAACATCCCGCTCAACGCCTCGACCGTCGCGATCTCGCTGGTGGTGGGCACGCTGGTGAGCCTCGTCGCGGCGTTCGTCCCGGCCCGGCGGGCGGCGCTGGTGCCGCCCGTGGAGGCGATGCGCGACGAGACGACGGCGCCTGAGCGGCCGCTGCGGCTGCGGGCTGCTGTGGGCGCGGCGCTCGGGCTGTTGGGTGTCGCCGGCGTGCTCGTGGCCGTGTGGCGGCCCGAGGCGGACCGGGCGCCGCAGCTTCTGGGGTACGGCGCGGCCGGGGTGGTCATCGGGGTGCTGCTGCTGTCCCCGGTGATCGCGCGTGCCAGCATCGGCGCGCTCGCCCTGCCGTTCGTCGCCTGGATCAAGCCGGTGGGGCGGCTCGCGCGCGGCAACGTGGTGCGCAACCCGCGTCGCACCGCCAGCACGGCGGGCGCCCTGATGATCGGCATGGCGCTGGTGGGGGCGGCGGCCGTCATCGCCGCGTCCACCACTGCCTCCACCCAGGCGATCGTGGCCCGCGAGGCCACCACCGACTACATCCTCAGCACGCCCGCCTCCGGCTCGATCCCCGCCGACGCCGTGGCAGCGGTGCGCGCGCTGCCGGACGTGGCGGCCGCCGACGCGTTCTACGCCGGGCAGGCACTCGTGCGCGGGCCGGGCGACAACCCCGAGGACCAGTCGTCGGTGCTGCTCGCCGGCATCGACCCGGCCACCATCGGCCGCAGCCTCCGGGTCGAGCAGGTCGACGGGAACCTCCGCACGACGCTCGAGGACGGCGAGGTGGCCGTGCAACGCGGCGCCGCGAGGGACGAGGGCTGGCAGGTGGGCGACCGCCTCACGCTCACCGGCGGCTCCGGCGCCCAAGAGCTGCGCATCGGCGCGATCATCGACTCGTCCGCGATCCCGGCGCCGCTCGTCGTGTCGCCCGACGTGTTCGACGCACTCGTGCCCAGCGTCGAGCGCACCATCCCGACGGTGTTCGTCACCGCCACCCCCGGCGCCGACCTCGGTGAGCTCCGCGACCAGCTCACACTGGCCGTGCGGCCCTACGTCATCGTCTCCGTGCTCGACACCGACCAGTTCGTCGCCGGGCTCGCCGACCAGGTCAACCAGGTGCTGGTGATCCTGTACGCGCTGCTGGGGCTGTCGATCGTCATCGCGGTGCTGGGCATCGTCAACACCCTGGCGTTGTCGGTGATCGAGCGGACCCGGGAGATCGGGCTGCTGCGCGCCGTCGGCCTCGGCCGGCTCCAACTCGCCGGCACCGTGACCGTCGAGTCGATCCTCACCGCCGTGTTCGGCACCGTCGTCGGGCTGGCCGTGGGTGTCGCGCTCGCCTCCGCCATGCCCACCGTGTTCGCCGACGACGGGCTCACCGACCTGGCCGTGCCCTGGGCCAGCCTGCTCGGTATGGTGCTGCTCGCCATCGTCGTCGGCGTGCTCGCCGCCGTGTGGCCGGGGGTGCGCGCCGCCCGACTGCCCGTGCTCGACGCGGTCAGCTACGAGTAGCCGTCAGATCAGCCGCCGTGCCCCCGGCGCCACGACGCGCAGCCACCGGTAGCCGTAGCCGTCCAGTGCGACCTCCACGGCGCCGCGCTCGTCGCAGGTCACCGCGCCCTGGCCCAGCAGGTCCACCAGCTCGACCTCCGTGTCGAGGTCGGGCAGCAGAAGCGGCACCGTCAGCGGCTCGGGGCCCAGGTTGTGCAGCGCGACGAGCGAGCCGTCGTCCCAGGTGGCGCGGTGCGCGAAGACTGCCGCGTGGGGCTGGTCGAGCACCTCCACCTGGCTCCAGCCGAGCTCCGGGGACTCCCGGTACCGCCGCACGAGCTGCTGGACGAACGCGAGCAGCGAGTCGGGGTCGTGGCGCTGGTCGGCCACGTTGACGTGCTCGGGCGCGAACCCGCCCTCCACCACGCCCCCGGGGAGGCGGCGTCGGGCGGCGGTGGAGAAGCCGCCGTTCTTCCCGGACGTCCACTGCATCGGGGTGCGGACGGCCATTCGCCCGTCGAGGTCGAGGTTCTCGCCCATGCCGATCTCCTCGCCGTAGAACAGCACCGGAGTGCCGGGCAGCGAGAACAGCAGCGAGTAGGCCATGCGGACGCGGCGCGGGTCGCCGTCGAGCATCGGGGGCAGCCGTCGGCGCAGCCCGCGGCCGAAGACCTGCATGTCCTCGTCCGGGCCGAACGCCGCGAACACCTCCTGGCGCTCGCCCTCGGTGAGCTTGTCGAGCGTCAACTCGTCGTGGTTGCGCACGAACGTGGCCCACTGGGCGTCGCGGGGGATCGGGGGCCGGTCTTGCAGCGCCTTCTCCAGCGGCGCCGCGTCGGTGCGCGCCATCGCCAGGTAGAGGCTCTGCATGCCGACGAAGTCGAACATCATGGTCAGCTCGTCGCCGTCGCTGCCGCCGAAGTACTTCACCTGCTCACCGTGCGGCAGGTTCACCTCGCCCAGCAGGATCGCGTCGCCTGATCGCCGGCCCAGGAACGAGCGGAGCGAGCGCAGGTAGGCGTGGGGGTCGCCGTCCTCGGCCCCCGGCTCCACCTCTGCCCCTTCGAGCAGGAACGGCACGGCGTCCACCCGGAACCCGGACAGCCCCACCTCAAGCCAGAACCCCATGACCTTGGCGATCTCGTCCCGCACCTTCGGGTTGGAGACGTTGAGATCGGGCTGGTGCTTGTAGAACCGGTGCAGGAAGTACTCGCCGGTCTTCTCGTCGAGCTCCCAGATGCTGTCCTCCTGGTCGGGGAAGACCACCTCATGCTGCGTGGGCGGCGGCGGGTCGGAGCGCCACACGTAGAAGTCGCGGTAGGGGTTGTCCTTGCTGGAGCGGGCGGCCTTGAACCACGGGTGCTTGTCGGACGTGTGGTTGACCACCAAGTCGGCGATGACGCGTATGCCGCGGTCGCGGGCCGTGCGGATCATCTCCACCACGTCGCCGTGGGTGCCCAGGCGCGGGTCCACCCCGTAGAAGTCGGTGATGTCATACCCGTCGTCCTTCTCGGCCGTCGGGTAGAACGGCATCAGCCACAGGCATGTGACGCCCAGGTCGGCCAGGTGGTCGAGGCGCTGCGTCAGGCCGGGGAAGTCGCCGATGCCGTCGCCGTTCCAGTCCATGAACGTCTCGACGTCCAGGCAGTAGACGACGGCGTTCTTCCACCACAGGTCGCCTGTGTCGGTGATCCTCATGCCGCCACCCCCACGCCGCTGAGCCGCGGGACCACGTGCTCGCCGAACACGTCCACGAACTCCTCCAGGTGCTGGCCCACGTGGTGCAGGTACACCTGCTCGAAGCCCACGCTCGCGAGCTCGGCGATCTGGTCGGCGAGGCGGCCTGCGTCGGAGCCCACCAGCACGGTGCCGCGCACCTGCGAGTCGGGCACGTGCTCGCCGATGATGTCGAAGGCCTGCGGGGTGTCCACGTCCCAGCACACCGGCGGCGCGAACGTGTTGGTGCGCCACTGGTCGCGGGCGATGGCGATGGCGGACTCCTCGTCCGGCGCCCAGGACAGGTGCACCTGCAACGCGAGGTCGCCGCGCCCGCCCGCGTCCCGGTAGGCGCCGGCGATCGCGCGCAGCTTGTCGATGGGCTGGTTGGTGGTGATCAGCCCGTCCGCCCAGGCGGCGTGCGCCCGTGCGGTCTCGACGGACACCGCCGGGCCGATGAGCAGCGGGGGGACCTCCGGCAGCGTCCACACCCGGGCGCGGTCCACGGTGACCAGGCCGCGGTGGGTGACCTCCTCGCCGGCGTGCAGCGCGCGGATCACGTCCACGCACTCGCGCAGTCGGGCGTCGCGCGTCGGCTTGTCCGGCCACCTGTCGCCGGTGATGTGCTCGTTCGCGTTCTCGCCGGATCCGAGGGCCACCCAGAACCGGCCGGGGAACATCGCGGCCAGGGTCGCCGACGCCTGCGCGATGACCGCCGGGTGGTAGCGCTGGCCGGGGGCGTTGACCACGCCCATCGGCAGATCCGTGGTGGCCAGCGCGGCGCCCAGCCACGACCACGCGAACCCGGAGTGGCCCTGGCGCTCACTCCACGGGGCGAAGTGGTCGGAGCACATCGCGGCCCCGAAGCCCGCGTCCTGGGCGCGTTGGACCGCGCTGAGCAGCGCGGTCGGGTGGACCTGCTCGTGCGAGGCGTGCAGCCCGATGGTCGTCATGCCGGACATTCCTACCGGCATCCCGGGCGGCTCGCGCGGCGAGAGGTCAGTCTGTGGCGAGCGGCACGCCCACAGCCGCGGGTCGCTCCTGCCGGGCCTGCTCCTGTGCTGGTCCGGCGCCGCGACCCCTCCGCAAGGCGCCGCGCAGGGTGAGCAGCAGCGCCGCGGAGACGAGGATCGTCCCGCACATGAACACCGCCATGACCAGCGCGCTCGGTGGTCCGCCGATGCCCGTCAGCGGGGCGATGACGGCCCCGAGGCCGAACTGCAGGGCGCCCAGGAGCGCGGCGGCGGAGCCTGCCCGATGCGGGTTCGCCTCCAGGGCGATCGCCGGGGCGGAGGGCATCACCAACCCTGCGGTGCCGAGCGTCAGCATCATCAACAGCGTCAGCGGCCAGAACGGCGCGCCGGCCACGGCCACGGCCACCAGCGCGAGCGACACCACCACCCCGCTGGCCATGCCGCCCGCCAGGATCTGCTGCGGTCGGAACCTGCCCACCAGGGCGCCCGCGATCTGGGTGCCGGCGGTGATCGACACCGCCCCGCCCGCGAACACCCAGCCGAACTGCTGCGCGGTGAGCCCGTACCCGTCCTGGAAGACGAACGTGGACGAGGACACGTACGTGAACATCGCCGACAGGTAGAACGCCGACAGCAGCGCCAGCCCCAGGAACGCGCGGTCCGAGAGCAGCTCGCGGTAGGAGCGCAACGCCGCGACAGTGCCCCCCGTGCGGCGCCGCTCCACGGGCAGCGTCTCGCGCAGCGCCACCAGGGCGAGCACCAGGAGCGTGACGCCGACGCCCGTGAGGAACGCGAAGATCAGCCGCCACGACCCGAGCCGCAGCAGTTGCGCGCCGATCGTCGGGGCGAGCACCGGCGCCACGCCCACCACCAGCATCAGCCGCGCCATCGCCTTGGACACCGCGTCACCGGAGAACCTGTCACGCACCATCGCCATCGACAGCACCATGCCCGCCGCCGCCGAGAAGCCCTGCACCACACGCAGCGCGGTGAACACCTCGATGGTCTGCACCAGCAGCATCGCCGCCGACGTCACCGCGTACACCGCCAACGCCACGATCAGCGGGCGCCGCCGCCCGAACGCGTCCGAGAGCGACCCGATCAGCAGCTGCCCCGCGGCCAGCCCGGCGAGCGACGCGGTGAGCGTGAGCTGCACCGCCGCGGGTGTGGCGCCCAGGTCGGTGGCGATCTCCGGGAACGCCGCCAGGTAGGTGTCGAACGTGAACGGCCCCACGGCGGTGAGGGCGGAGAGCAGCAGCACGAGGCCGAGGCTGATGCGCGCGGGCGCGGCGACGTGGTCGCGTGCGAGGTCCATGAGGGGGCAACCGTGCCACGGAGGGCTGTTCTTCCCGTTGCTCACATCGTGGACAGAGTGGACAGGCCTCGTCAGGAGGGCGTGGCGCCTGTGCCCGCGCCGGCGTCAGCGTCGGAGGAGGAGGCGCTCGCGGGCGTGTGCGCGTCCGCGCCGCTGCCCGCCTGCCGAGAGTCGACCACGCGGCCGGACAGCGCGGCGGCCGCCAGCGCGATCACCCCGGCCGCCCCGAACCCCGCGATGAACGCCGAGTCCGACGACGTCCCGCCCAGCGCGCTGAACAGCGAGCCGGCGAGCGCCAGCGCGAGGGCCGTCGCGATCGCGTCCATGGTCTGCAGCGCCGAGCTGTTCGCGCCCTGCTCGGCCGGGGCGGAGAGCTGCAGCGTGAGCACCGACGTGGTGGGCATCGCCAGGCCGATGCCGAAGCCGGTCACCGCCCAGCCCGCGTACCCGACGAGCACCGGGGTGGCGGGCGCCACGAGCAGCGCGGCCAGCGCCGTGCCGACCGTCATCACCAGGGTGCCGCCGCGCAGGAACGCGGTGTCCCGCAGGCTGGTGACCCGGCCGCGCACCGCCGAGCCCAGCGACCAGGTCACCGCGGCCAGTGTGAGCACTGCCCCCGCCTCGGACGGGCTGAGGCCGTGCCTGCTCTGCAGCAGCAGCGGCAGGAACACCTCCCCGCCGAAGAACGCCGCGCTCATCAGGCCGCGCAGCAGGATCACCGTGGGCAGGCCGCGCCTCGAGCGCAGCGTGCCCGCCGGCAGCAACGGCGGGAGGCTCACCGCCAGGGCGGCCCCGGCGAGCACGATCCACACCGCCGCTGCGACGCCCTTCTGCTGGCCGCCGTGGTGCAGGGCCAGGACCGCCACGGCCGCGAGCAGCGACAGCGGCAGCAGGCGCTGGGCGGGGCTGGCGGCGTCGCTGGCCGTCGGGGCGTCCTGCGGCCCCAGGCCGGCCAGTGCCGGCCGCACGGCGAGCAGTGCGGGGATCGCGAGCGCGGGGACGGCGAGGAAGACCCATCGCCAGCCCACGTGCTCCACGATCAGGCCCGCGATGAGCGGCCCCACGACGCCGGGGATCACCCACGCGGCGGCGAACGCCGCGAACACCCGTGGCCGCACCAGGGCGGGATAGACCCGCGCGACGACGACGTACATCGCGACGATCTCCAGGCCCGAGCCGACGCCCTGCACCACGCGGCCCACGACCAGCATCTCCATGCTCACCGCGAGCCCCGCGACCAGCACGCCGAGGACGAACAGCGCCACACCCCACACGAGCACGGGTCCGGGCCCGCGCCGATCCGACCAGCGGCCGGCCAGTGTCATCCCGACCACGCTCGACGCGATGGGCGCCGCGAACGCCATCGCGTAGAGGTGGAATCCGTCGAGGACGGTGGCGACTGTCGGCATCGCGGTGGAGACGGCCAGGGCCTCGAAGGCCGACAGGCTGGCGAGGGCCACGAGCCCGATCGTCACGATGCGGTGGCTGCCCCGCCACGGGCTCGCGGAGGCGGAGGGGGCGCCCGAGGGCGGCGTGGTGCCCGAAGGCGCGGTCACTTGTCACTCCAGATGCGGTGCGTGCGGACGTGCGGAGGCCCGGGTGGCCGCGTGAGCGCGACTCCTGGGGGTTCAGCGTGCCTCTCCGGCGCCGGTCCGCGCGAATGGGTTTCCCGCTGGCTCGCCAGACGGACGGTGCAAGCGGATGAACCATATGAACAGGCCCAAACTGACCACGTGGTGGACGCGGGCGTCATGCAGTGCGCTGACCTGCTTGGGTGGCGCGGCCACGCGGCTGCCCGCACTCGATCGAGCAGCGGGATCCCCCCCCGAATCCCCCCGGAGAGACCCTTGTCTGAACCCCAGGAGAGCACCGACCCCACGCGGCCGATCCCGGCCCAGCCCGAGGTCGCAGCGCCGATCGCCGCCGACGCTGCGGCCCCGCGCGGCGAGGCGGCCGCCGAGGGCAGCGTCCTCGTGGAGGAGCCGTACGCGCAGACGCCGCCGCCCCCGTACGGCATGCCCGTGGGCGGCCAGGGCGCCCCCGCGCCGGCCGGGACGGACGGCATGGCCATCGCGGGGTTGGTGCTGGCCTTCCTGGCCTGGCCCGTGGGCCTCGGCCTGTCGATCGCGGCACTGGTGCGGACTCGCCGCAGCGGACGGCCTGGCAAGGGCCTGGCTATTGGCGGCATCGTCGTCTCGGCGCTCGCCTTCATCGGGACGGTGATCTCGCTGATCTTCTTCGTCACCGCGGGGATCGCCCTGGTGG
>JAEWEI010000038.1 GCA_023389545.1 Actinomycetes bacterium
TCTCGGAGAAGAGCTACGGGCTCATCGACGAGGGCAAGTACACGTTCCTCGTCGACCCGCGTGCGACGAAGACCGAGATCAAGCTCGCCATCGAGAAGATCTTCGGCGTCAAGGTCGCCGCGGTGAACACCATCAACCGCGTCGGCAAGGCCCGCCGCACCCGTTTCGGCACCGGCAAGCGCAAGGACACCAAGCGCGCCATCGTCACGCTGAAGTCGGGCACCATCGACATCTTCACGGCAGTCGGCTGACGGTCGGGATAGAGGACAACGAACATGGCTATTCGCAAGTACAAGCCCACGACCCCGGGTCGCCGCGGTTCGTCGGTGGCTGACTTCGCCGAGATCACGCGATCGACGCCCGAGAAGTCGCTGCTGCGCCCGCTCTCCAAGTCCGGTGGCCGCAACAACCAGGGCCGCATCACGACCCGTCACATCGGTGGTGGCCACAAGCGCCAGTACCGCGTCATCGACTTCCGTCGCAATGACAAAGACGGCGTGAACGCCAAGGTCGCGCACATCGAGTACGACCCCAACCGCACCGCGCGCATCGCGCTCCTGCACTACTTCGACGGCGAGAAGCGCTACATCCTCGCGCCGAACAAGCTGCAGCAGGGTGACATCGTCGAGTCCGGTGCCGGCGCCGACATCAAGCCCGGCAACAACCTGCCGCTGCGCAACATCCCCACCGGTACGGTGATCCACGCGATCGAGCTCCGTCCCGGCGGTGGCGCGAAGATGGCTCGCTCGGCCGGTGCGTCGGTGCGTCTCGTCGCCAAGGACGGCCCCTACGCCCAGCTGCGTCTGCCCTCGGGTGAGATCCGCAACGTCGACGCGCGCTGCCGTGCGACGATCGGCGAGGTCGGCAACGCCGAGCAGTCGAACATCAACTGGGGCAAGGCCGGCCGCATGCGCTGGAAGGGCAAGCGCCCGACCGTCCGTGGTGTCGCCATGAACCCGATCGACCACCCGCACGGTGGTGGTGAGGGCAAGACGTCCGGTGGACGTCACCCCGTGAGCCCGTGGGGCCAGCCTGAGGGCCGTACCCGTCGTCCGAACAAGCCGAGCGACAAGCTCATCGTGCGCCGTCGGCGCACCGGCAAGAAGCGCTGATAGGAGCCTGAGATGCCACGCAGCCTGAAGAAGGGCCCGTTCGTCGACGGACACCTGCAGAAGAAGGTCGACGTCCAGAACGAGAAGGGGACCAAGAACGTCATCAAGACGTGGTCCCGCCGGTCGGTCATCACGCCCGACTTCCTCGGTCACACGTTCGCGGTGCACGACGGCCGCAAGCACACGCCGGTCTTCGTCACCGAGGCGATGGTCGGGCACAAGCTGGGCGAGTTCGCTCCGACCCGGACGTTCCGCGGCCACGAGAAGGACGACCGGAAGGGCCGTCGCCGCTGACCCCCGGGTCAGCCAGGCGGCGTCCCTAGACGGCGACGAGACAAGAAGGCAGGACAGCAATGGAAGCCAAGGCGAAGGCGCGGTTCGTCCGCGTCACGCCCCAGAAGGCCCGGCGCGTCGTGGACCTCATCCGTGGCAAGCAGGCCGGCGAGGCCGTTGCGGTGCTGAAGTTCGCACCGCAGGCCGCGGGGGAGACCGTCCTCAAGGTGGTCGAGAGCGCGATCGCCAACGCACGTGAGGCCGCGAAGCGCAACAACGAGCGCCTTGACGAGCAGGACCTCTACATCTCTGAGGTCTTCGTCGACGAGGGTCCGACGCTCAAGCGGTTCCGTCCGCGGGCGCAGGGTCGTGCGAGCCAGATCCTCAAGCGCACCAGCCACATCACCGTGGTTGTTGCCGAGCGTGAGAGCACGAAGGGAAGGGCCCGATAGTGGGACATAAGGTCAGCCCGCTCGGGTACCGCCTGGGCATCACGACAGACCATCGTTCGCGCTGGTTCTCCGACTCCACCAAGCCGGGGCAGCGCTACCGCGACTACGTCCGCGAGGACGTCGAGATCCGCAAGCTCATGGCCACGGGCCTTGAGCGCGCGGGCATCGCCAAGGTCGAGATCGAGCGCACCCGCGACCGGGTCCGCGTCGACATCCACACCGCCCGCCCGGGCATCGTCATCGGGCGTCGTGGCGCGGAGGCCGACCGCATCCGCGGTGAGCTCGAGAAGCTCACCGGCAAGCAGGTGCAGCTCAACATCCTCGAGGTCAAGAACGCCGAGATCGAGGCCCAGCTCGTCGCGCAGGGCATCGCCGAGCAGCTCGCGAGCCGCGTGTCGTTCCGACGCGCGATGCGCAAGGGCATGCAGAGCGCCCAGCGCGCCGGCGCCAAGGGCATCCGGGTGCAGGTCTCCGGCCGCCTCGGCGGCGCGGAGATGAGCCGTACCGAGTTCTACCGCGAGGGACGCGTGCCGCTGCACACCCTCCGGGCGTTCATCGACTACGGCTTCTACGAGGCCCGCACGACCTTCGGCCGCATCGGCGTGAAGGTCTGGATCTACAAGGGCGACATCACGGAGAAGGACTTCGCCCGCGAGCAGGCGACCCAGGCTCCGCGCCCGTCACGCGGCCCGCGCGGCGACCGTGCCGAGCGTCCCTCGCGTGGCGGCGCCCGCCGTCCCGAGCGGACTGAAGCACCTGCCGAGGCAGCCTCCACCGAGGCTCCCGCGGCGGCGTCCGCTCCTGAGTCCGGAACGGAGGCCTGAGCCGTGCTGATCCCGCGCAGGCTGAAGCACCGCAAGCAGCACCACCCGGGGCGCTCCGGCGCCGCGACCGGTGGCACGCAGATCTCGTTTGGTGAGTTCGGCATCCAGGCTCTCGAGCCCGCCTACGTCACCAACCGGCAGATCGAGGCTGCTCGTATCGCCATGACCCGCCACATCAAGCGTGGCGGCAAGGTCTGGATCAACATCTACCCGGACCGGCCGCTCACGAAGAAGCCCGCCGAGACCCGCATGGGTTCCGGCAAGGGCTCGCCCGAGTGGTGGATCGCCAACGTCAAGCCCGGCCGAGTGCTGTTCGAGCTCGGCGGAGTCCCGGAGCCCCTGGCTCGCGAGGCCATGCGCCGCGCGCAGCACAAGCTCCCGATGAAGACCCGTTTTGTGGTTCGCGAGGGTGGTAACTGATGGCAATCGGAACCAAGGACCTGGCTCCCAGCGAGCTGGACGCCTTCGATGACGAGCGCCTTGTCGCCGAGCTGAAGAAGGCCAAGGAGGAGCTGTTCAACCTCCGCTTCCAGTCGGCGACGGGCCAGCTCGAGAGCCACGGGCGGCTCAAGGCCGTGCGTCGTGACATCGCGCGGATCTACACGATCCTGCGTGAGCGCGAGCTCGGCATCCGTACTGCCCCGAGCGCGAGCGAGTGAGGTCACGATGAGCGCGAACACTGAGAAGGTCGAGGCGGCCCCGGCCGCCGAGGAGACCACCGCCGCCGCTGCCCCGCGTAGCCAGCGCAAGACCATGCGTGGTTACGTCGTCAGCGACAAGATGCAGAAGACCGTGGTGGTCGAGGTCGAGGACCGGGTCAAGCACCCGCTCTACGGCAAGGTCATCCGACGGACCAGCAAGGTCAAGGTGCACGACGAGGCCGGCGCTGCCGGCGTCGGCGACCTCGTCACCATCATGGAGACGCGTCCGATCTCGGCGACGAAGCGGTTCCGCCTCGTCGAGATCATCGAGAAGGCCAAGTAGTCCAGCAGTACTCAGAGTTGCCCACGGGCCTCGTGGGGCTGATCCAGCCCCACGAGGCGACGTGTGCACGACGGCAACTATCCGTTCGGCCAGGCTCGTTCGCGAGAACCGGCAGACGACAGGAGTTCAGTAGATGATTCAGCAGGAGTCGCGACTTCGCGTCGCCGACAACACGGGTGCCAAGGAGATTCTCTGCATCCGTGTTCTCGGTGGCTCCGGTCGCCGCTACGCCGGTATCGGCGACACCATTGTCGCCACCGTCAAGGACGCGATCCCGGGCGGCAACGTCAAGAAGGGCGACGTCGTCAAGGCGGTCATCGTCCGCACCAAGAAGGAGCGTCGGCGTCCCGACGGCTCGTACATCAAGTTCGACGAGAACGCGGCCGTGATCCTCAAGAACGACGGTGAGCCTCGCGGCACGCGCATCTTCGGCCCGGTGGGCCGCGAGCTGCGTGACAAGAAGTTCATGAAGATCATCTCGCTGGCTCCGGAGGTGCTCTGACCATGGCGAAGATCAAGAAGGGCGACCTCGTGGTCGTCATCTCCGGCCGCGACAAGGGCCAGCAGGGCCGCGTCCTCGAGGTCCTCACGGAGACGCAGCGCGTCGTCGTCGAGGGCGTCCAGCGTGTCACCAAGCACGTCAAGGCCGGCCAGACGCAGCGCGGCACCCGTACGGGTGGCATCGAGACCGTCGAGGCCCCCATCCACATCAGCAACGTGATGCTCGTGGACCCGGAGACCAAGAAGGGCACCCGGGTCGGCTACCGCACCGAGCAGGTCGAGCGCGACGGACGCACCCGCACGGTCCGGGTCCGCGTCGCCAAGCGCTCCGGTAAGGACATCTGATGACCGCCATCGACGAGACCACGCAGGGCATCAAGCCCCGCCTCAAGACGCGTTACGCCGAGGAGATCGTCCCCGCGCTGCGCGAGGAGTTCCAGCACGAGAACGTCAACCAGGTCGCGCGCCTCACCAAGGTCGTCGTGAACATGGGTGTCGGCGACGCTGCGAAGGACTCCAAGCTCATCGACGGCGCGATCCGCGACCTGACCCTCATCACGGGCCAGAAGCCGCAGGTCACCAAGGCCCGCAAGTCCATCGCGCAGTTCAAGCTGCGTGAGGGCATGCCGATCGGCGCGCATGTCACGCTGCGCGGCGACCGGGCCTGGGAGTTCCTGGACCGGCTGCTCTCGACGGCGCTCCCGCGTATCCGCGACTTCCGTGGGCTCTCGCCCAAGCAGTTCGACGGGCACGGCAACTACACGTTCGGCCTCACGGAGCAGTCCATGTTCCACGAGATCGACCAGGACAAGATCGATCGCGTCCGCGGCATGGACATCACCATCGTGACGACCGCGACGACCGACGATGAGGGCCGCTCGCTGCTGAAGCGTCTCGGCTTCCCCTTCAAGGAGGACTGAACATGGCGAAGACCGCCCTGATCAAGAAGGCCGCCGGCCCTCAGAAGTTCAAGGTGCGCGGCTACACCCGGTGCCAGAAGTGCGGACGCCCGCACTCGGTGTACCGCAAGTTCGGGCTGTGCCGTATCTGCGTGCGCCAGATGGCCCACGCCGGAGAGCTGCCCGGCGTCACCAAGAGCAGCTGGTAATCAACTACGTCGTCGGTCCGGGGCCACTGGCCCCGGATACCACGGCGAGGAAGGGCTAAAGCCCCAACATGACGATGACCGACCCGATCGCAGACTTCCTGACGCGTCTGCGCAACGCCAACTCGGCGCACCACGACTCCGTGACGATGCCGTACTCCAAGCTCAAGTCGAGCATCGCGGAGATCCTGAAGGCCGAGGGCTACATCTCGGGCTGGAAGGTCGAGGACGCCCGCGTGGGCAAGAGCCTCACCATCGAGCTCAAGTACGGCCCGAACCGCGAGCGCTCGCTCGCCGGCATCAAGCGCGTGTCCAAGCCGGGCCTGCGCGTGTATGCCAAGTCCACCAACCTGCCCAGGGTGCTCGGCGGCCTCGGCGTGGCGATTCTGTCCACGTCCTCAGGCCTCCTCACCGACAAGCAGGCCGCCAAGAAGGGCGTGGGTGGGGAAGTCCTCGCCTACGTCTGGTAAGTCCGAGACGGAAAGGAGCTAGCCATGTCTCGTATCGGCAGAATCCCCGTCCCGGTCCCGGCCGGCGTGGAAGTCAACATCGACGGTGGCGTCGTGACGTTCAAGGGCCCCAAGGGCACCCTGACGCACGCTGTCCCCGCCCCTATCGAGGTCACGCGTGACGACGCCGGTTCGCTGGTGGTCACGCGCCCCAACGACGAGCGCGAGTCGCGTTCGCTGCACGGTCTCACCCGCACGCTGCTCGCCAACCAGGTCACCGGTGTGACCCAGGGGTACGAGAAGAAGCTCGAGATCGTCGGCACCGGTTACCGCGTCACGGCCAAGGGGTCCGACCTCGAGTTCGCGCTCGGGTTCAGCCACCCGGTCGTCGTCACGCCGCCTGCTGGCATCACGTTCACCGTCGAGGGCCC
>JAEWEI010000133.1 GCA_023389545.1 Actinomycetes bacterium
AGCTTCCTGGTGTGGGCGGACACGGCGGCGCGCACGGTCTTCGAGCCGCGCGAGCTGCCCGTCGGGATCCTCACGGCGTTCCTCGGGGCGCCGGTGTTCGCCTGGCTGCTGTTCCGCAGCCGCACGGAGGCCGTCGCATGAGCCTGGACGCGCAGGGCCTGGGGTGGTCGGTCGCCGGCCGCCTGATCATCGACGACGTCGAGGTGCGGGTGGGGCCGGGCACGCTCACCGGGTTGCTGGGCCCCAACGGCTCCGGCAAGTCCACGCTGCTGCGGCTCGTCGCGGGCATCACCTCTCCGGACGCCGGGCAGGTGCGGCTCGACGGCACGGACCTGCGGGGCATCGGGCGGCGTGAGCGCGCGCAGCGGGTCGCGCTCGTGGAGCAGGAGTCGAGCACCGACCTGCCGCTCACCGTGCACGATGCCGTGCTGCTCGGCAGGACCCCGCACCGGTCCCGCTGGGCGGGCGACTCGGAGCAGGACCTGGCGGTGGCCGCGCAGGCCCTCGCGTCCGTGGGCGCCTCGGAGCTGGCGGGGCGTCGGCTGGACACGTTGTCCGGCGGGGAGCGCCAGCGCGTGCACCTGGCCCGCGCGCTCGCCCAGCAGCCGCGGCTGCTGCTGCTCGACGAGCCCACGAACCATCTCGACGTGAACGCGCAGCTCGTCACACTGGGCCTGGTGCGCACGCTCGCGGACGCCGGCACGGGGGTGCTCGCCGCGCTGCACGACCTCAACCTGGCCGCCGCGTACTGCGATGAGGTGGTGCTGCTGTCCGCCGGCCGGGTGGTCGCCGCGGGGCCGCCCGAGCAGGTGCTCGTGCCCGAGGTGGTGGACCCGGTGTACGGGGTGAGCACCACGGTGCTGCGGCACCCGGGCACCGGCCGGCCCATCCTGGCCTTCGACCCGGCCTGAGCCCGGGCTCAGCGCGCGTCGCCCGCGGTCGCGTCCTTCCAGCCGTCCGCGTACGCCTCGGCGCTGCCGCGCGCGAACATGTCGTCGGGACCGGTGCGCACCAGGCTGCGCGCGCCGGGGCCGTCGTCCCGCGTGACATGGCGGCCGAGCCCGCGCACGAGCGCCACCGGACGCCCGTTCGCCTTGCCCTTGACCAGCTCGGCGGCCGCCGCGATCTCGTCGGCCACAGCCGCCTGGCTGACCAGCAGCGCGCGCCCATGGGAGTCGAGGGTCCCGCGCAGGTCCTCGAGAACCGCCACCCCGGCGGCGCCGATCGCCAAGTCGGTCTGCCCGAGCCGCCACGGCCGCCCGGCGGTGTCGCTGAGGATCACGCCGATCCGCACGCCGTAACGCCGCTGCAGCCCGTCGCGCAGGGCCCTGGCCGAGGCGTCCGGGTCGAGCGGCAGCAGCAGGACGGTGCCCTCGGCGGTGTTGCTCGAGTCGACGCCCGCGGCTGCCATCACCAGCCCGAGCCGGTTCTCGACGATGCGGGTCACCCCGCCGGGGTGCTCACGGGTGGCGACCACGCGCACCGTCTCGTCGGTGATCGCCTGCTCGCGGTCGGCGGCGGCCACGACGCGCCCCTCGGACTTCGAGACGATCTTGCTGGTCACCACCAGCACATCGCCCTCCTGCAAGCGCTGCTCGGGCCCCCCGGCGTCGAGCGCGGCGCCGATCAGCGCCACCAGGTCGTCCCCGGGCGACACCTCGGGAATGCCCGCCAGCGCCCAGACGCGCATCCCCTCGCTCATCGGACCAGGGCCGGCAGCACATCGCGGCCGAACACGTCGATCCACTCGCGCTGGTTGCGGCCGACGTTGTGCAGGTAGACGCGGTCGAAGCCGAGGTCCACGTACTTCTGGATGGCGGCGCGGTGCACGTCCGGGTCCGCGGAGATGACCATCCGCCCCTCGAAGTCCTCGGGGCGCACCAGCTTGGCCATCTGCTCGAAGTCGAAGGGCGAGCGGATGTCGGCCTTGGGGAACTTCATGCCGCCGTTGGGCCACTCGGTCATCGCGTTCGCCATCGCCTGCTCGTCAGTCTCGGCCCAGGACAGGTGGACCTGCAGCGCCTTGGGCATCGCCTCCGGGTCGCGGCCCGACTCGCGCGCGCCCTCGGCGAACTTCGCGAAGAGCCCGGAGATCTTCTCCAGCGGCGCCCCGACGGTGATGAGCCCGTCGGCATGCCGCCCGGCGCGCTTGGCGGTGACGGGCCCGGCGGTGGCGACGAGGATCTCCGGCGCGACGTCGGGCATAGTCCACAGCCGCGTGGACTCGTGCTTGTAGAACGTGCCCGAGTGCTTGGTGTCCTTGCCCGCGAGCGACGCCGCGAACAGCTTCTTGATGATGTCGATGGCCTCGAACATCCGGTTGATCCGCTCGGGGGCCTCGGGCCAGTACTGGGCTGTGACGTGCTCGTTGAGCGCCTCGCCCGAGCCGAGCCCGAGCCAGTGGCGGCCCGGGTACATCGCAGCGAGCGTCGCCGAGGCCTGCGCGACCATCGCGGGGTGCCACCGGAACGTCGGGGCCGTGACCCCGGGGCCGATGTCGCCGGTGGTGCGCTCGCCCAGCGCGGTCAGCACGTTCCACACGAAGGCGGCCTCGCCCTGTGCGGGCAGCCAGGGCTGGTAGTGGTCGGCGGCCATGACCCCGGAGAAGCCGTGCGACTCCGCGTAGGCGGAGAGCTCGACCACCTCGGTGGGGTGGAACTGCTCCAGCGCCGCCGCGTACCCGACCGTCAACCCGCTCACGTGCCGCACCTCTCGTCGTCCTGTCCGGGCCTCGCCGGGCCCATCGCGCGGCGACCGCCGGGCTCCTCGGCAGACTAACCCCGACGTGCGCGGTCAGGCGTTGGTCGACGGAGCCCTCCGGACCAGTTCCCCGCAAGGGCTCGCAAGATAGTAGAACTTTCACGTACTCTCGGGCGTTGACCCACTGTCCGCGCACCGCCGCGGCTCCTAAACGCCCGCACGGCCGGCCAGACGACACTGCTCGCGGCGCACCGCGAGCCCGACGAGGGACGACCCGATGAGCGCTGGCAAGAGCACGGGCAAGGCCGCGGCAGCGGAGCGGCAGGCGGCCCTGGCCGCCATCAAGTCGAGCCAGAAGAAGCAGGAACGGCGTCGGACCGTGCTGATCTCCTCGATCGCCGGCGCGCTCGTCGTCGGCCTGGTCGGCGTCACCTCAGTGGTCCTGGTGAACGAGAACCGGAAGAACGCGGCCGTCGAGGCGAAGGCCGCCGAGCCGGTCGACGGCGTCGCGGACGTCCGCGAGGGCCTCACGTCGAACCACGTCACCACGGTGGTGGACTACCCGCAGGACCCGCCGGCCGGCGGCGACCACGCGGCGGCGTGGCTGAACTGCGGCGTCTACGCCGACCCGGTGCCCAACGAGAACGCGGTGCACTCCCTCGAGCACGGCGCCGTGTGGCTCACCTACGACCCGGCGCTGCCCGCGGACCAGGTGGCCACCCTCGAGCAGATCGCCTCCGAGAACGCCTACGTCATCGTCAGCCCGTACGAAGGGCTCTCCAGCCCGGTCGTCGCCTCGTCCTGGGGCTACCAGCTCGAGCTGGACGGCGCCGATGACGAGCGCCTGCCGGTCTTCGTGCGCAAGTACCTGCTCAACCCCGAGCTGCCCGAGGTCGGCGCGCTGTGCTCGAGCGGAGTCGGCACGCCGGCATGAGCACCGCCCAGCAGGCCGCGGAGCCGCTCCAGGAGGAGCCCGCCGCCGAGCACCGGTCGGCGCTGGCCGCGGCGCTGCGCCCGCTCGGGCCAGCCACGCTCGCCGTCATCGCCGTCCTGGTCACGCTCGCGCTCGTGGCGGGCGCCCTGATCGGGTCCGCCCTGGTGCGCCAGCCCGCCCTGACGGCCGCGGGCGACTCGTCGGTGGACGCCGGGTTCGCGCGCGACATGTCCGTGCACCACTCCCAGGCCGTGCAGCTCGCGGTGCTGGTGCGCGATCGGAGCGACGACGACGAGCTGCGGGCCGTGGCGCTCGACATCCTCACCAGCCAGCAGCAGCAGATCGGCCAGATGTACGCGTGGCTGCAGATGTGGGGCCTGCCGCAGTCCGGCGCGGACGCCCCGATGGCGTGGATGGCAGGGGACCACGCGCATGGCGGCTCCGCCGTGGCGGCGCCCGGCGACGACGCGCCCACCGGCCACGCGGCGATGCCCGGCTGGGTCACCGCGGCGGACCTGGCCCGGCTGGAGGCCGCGGACGGGGTGGACGCGGAGCGGCTGTTCCTCCAGTTGATGATCCCGCACCACGTCGGGGGCGTGGAGATGGCCCAGGCGGCCGTCGATCGCGCCGGCCAGGCGGAGGTGCGGCGGCTCGCCGCCGGCATCGTCGCGGCACAGACCAAGGAGCTGACCGTGTTGCAGGACCTGCTCGACGCCAGAGGCGGCCCGCTCGCCGACTGAGGCGCGTGCGACGGCTCTGGACCTGTGCACGACCCGGGGCCGGGATCTGGGAAGATGGTTCACCATGAGCGACCTGAGTGCCGACCAGTCCCCCGACGCGACCACCGCCCCGCGCACCACGGCCCACCAGGTACCGGACAAGGTCTCGCTCGAGGGGCTCGAGCACCGCTGGGACGCCGCCTGGGACGAGCAGGGCACGTACTCCTTCGACCGCACGAAGCCGCGCGAGGCCGTGTACTCGATCGACACGCCCCCGCCCACGGTCTCCGGGTCGCTGCACGTCGGCCACGTCTTCTCCTACACGCACACCGACGTGGTGGCGCGCTTCCAGCGCATGCGCGGGCGCGAGGTCTTCTACCCGATGGGCTGGGACGACAACGGCCTGCCCACCGAGCGCCGCGTGCAGAACTACTTCGGGGTGCGCTGCGACCCGTCGCTGCCCTACGACCCCGACTTCACGCCGCCGCAGGTGGGCGGCGAGGGCACGAGCGGCCGCGCCGCCGAGCAGGTGCCCATCTCCCGCAAGAACTTCGTCGAGCTGTGCGAGCGGCTCACCGTCGAGGACGAGCGCCAGTTCGAGGCGCTGTGGCGCTACCTGGGCCTGTCCGTCGACTGGTCGCACCACTACCAGACGATCTCCGCTGAGGCCCGCGCGGTGGCCCAGCAGGCGTTCCTGCGCAACCTGGCCCGCGGCGAGGCGTATCAGGCGGAGGCGCCGGGCCTGTGGGACGTGACGTTCCAGACGGCTGTCGCGCAGGCCGAGCTCGAGGCGCGCGACTACCCGGGCGCGTTCCACAAGGTCGCGTTCCACCGTGTGAACGAGGACGGCTCCACCGGCGAGCCGGTCTACATCGAGACGACCCGCCCGGAGCTGCTGCCCGCCGTCGTCGCGCTGATCGCGCACCCCGACGACGAGCGCTACCAGCACCTGTTCGGCACGACGGTGCGCTCGCCGCTGTTCGGCGTCGACATCCCGGTGCTGGCCCACCCGGGCGCCGAGCCCGACAAGGGCGCGGGCATCGCGATGTGCTGCACGTTCGGCGACCTCACCGACGTGATCTGGTGGCGCGAGCTGCAGTTGCCGACCCGCTCGGTGATCGGCCGCGACGGCCGCCTGCTGCGCGAGGTCCCGGCCTGGCTGGTGGATGGCGCCTCGGCAGCCGCCCCGGCGCTGTGGTCGGAGCTCGCGG
The DNA here is from genome assembly GCA_023389545.1 of Actinomycetes bacterium. Taxonomy (GTDB): domain Bacteria; phylum Actinomycetota; class Actinomycetes; order Actinomycetales; family Cellulomonadaceae; genus Cellulomonas_A. The sequence goes on from JAEWEI010000133.1 coordinate 5,565, forward strand.
GCAAGACGACGTTCTCGGCGCGAGCCCTGATCGTCGACGCGCTGCGCGAGAGCGGCGACCTGGACGGCGAGCCGGTGGCGACCCAGCGCAAGGCGAACTTCTTCGAGAAGGGCGACAAGCCCCTCGAGATCGTCACCTCGCGCCAGTGGTACCTGCGCAACGGCGGCCGGGACGTCGCCCTGCGCGAGGAGCTGCTCAAGCGCGGCGAGGAGCTGGACTTCCACCCCGAGTTCATGAGCGTGCGGTACGAGAACTGGGTCGGCGGCCTGAATGGCGACTGGCTGATCTCCCGCCAGCGCTTCTTCGGGGTGCCGTTCCCCGTCTGGTACCCGTTGGACGCCGACGGCCAGCCGGTCTACGACCAGCCGCTCTTGCCGAGCGAGGACGCGCTGCCCATCGACCCGGCCAGCGACGTGCCCGCGGGGTACACCGAGGACCAGCGCGGCGTGCCCGGCGGCTTCATCGGCGACCCGGATGTCATGGACACCTGGGCCACGAGCTCGCTGACCCCGCAGATCGCGGGCGGCTGGCGCACCGACCCGGATCTGTTCGCCCGGGTGTTCCCGATGGACCTGCGCCCGCAGGGCCAGGACATCATCCGCACCTGGCTGTTCTCCACTGTGGTCCGCTCGCACCTGGAGCACGGCTCGCTGCCGTGGTCGGACGCCGCGATCAGCGGCTGGATCCTGGACCCGGACCGCAAGAAGATGAGCAAGTCCAAGGGCAACGTGGTCACGCCGATGGGGCTGCTCGAGGAGCACGGCTCGGACGCCGTCAGGTACTGGGCGGCCTCGGCGCGCCTGGGCACTGACGCGGCCTTCGAGGTCGGCCAGATGAAGATCGGCCGCCGCCTGGCCATCAAGGTGCTCAACGCGAGCAAGTTCGTGCTGTCGTTCGGCTCGCCGGAGCAGCGGGACCGCTTGCGCGACCCCGCGCTGGTGACGGTGCCGCTGGACCGGGCGGCGCTCGCCGGCCTGGCCGACGTGGTCGACCGCGCCACGGCCGCGCTCGACTCTTACGACCACACGCGCGCCCTGGAGCTCGCCGAGACGTACTTCTGGACGTTCTGCGACGACTACCTGGAGCTCGTCAAGGACCGTGCCTACGCGGGCGGGGCCTCCGACGACGAGGTCTCCGCGGAGACAGCCTCGGCCCGGGCGGCTCTCGGCATCGCGCTGGACACGCTGCTGCGCCTGTTCGCGCCTGTGCTGCCGTTCGCGACCGAGGAGGTTTGGTCGTGGTGGCGCGAGGGCTCGGTGCACCGCGCCCCGTGGCCGTCGTCGGAGCCGCTGCGCGCAGCGGCTGGCGACGCGGACCCCACGATCGTGGCGGCCGCAGGCGCCGCGCTGGCCGCGCTGCGCAAGGTCAAGTCGGAGGCGAAGGCCTCGATGCGCACGGAGATCGCCCAGGTGACCCTTGTGACGCCGCCCGCCTTGACCGCGGGGGTGGAGGTCGCACTGGACGACGTCCGCGCCGCCGGCCGTGTCGTCGGCACGCTCGACCTCGTGGCCGAGGATGTCGAGTCCGTGGTCGCGCGTGACGCGGAGCTGCTGCCGGCCCCGCCGAAGAACCGCTGACGCACGCTCCCTGAACGCTCCGCGCGCCTGCCCACCGGCTGGCGCGCGGAGCGTTCGTGCTGGTGGGCGACGCCGACGCCGTCAGGACCTCAGTCCCGCACGCAATCGACTTTGGATATATACGGTTCCTGCTGCATACTCATGCAGGAACTGCACCGCCGTGAGAGGACCCCCATGAACACCGCCGCCCGCCTGGCCCCGCTGGGCCTCGCCGCCCTGCTCGCGCTGACCGCCTGCGGGTCGGGTGAGCAGGCGACCTCCGACAGCGGGGTGCCCCTCGTCTCCGAGGGCCAGCTCACCGTGTGCGTGAACCCCCCGTTCGAGCCTTTCGCGTACACCGACGAGTCCGGCGAGGTCGTCGGCTTCGACATGGACATCGTCAACGAGGTCGCGAAGGACCTGGGCGTCGAGCTCGTCGCCAAGGTCTCCGCGTTCGAGACGATGCAGTCCGGCACCGACCTCGACACCGGCTCCTGCGACCTGGTGACCTCCGGCATGACGATCACGCCCGAGCGCGAGGCCAAGTTCGACTTCTCCGAGCCGTACTTCGACGCCGACCAGGGGCTCCTCGTGGCAGCGGACTCCGGAATCACCGGCGTCGACGGCCTCGCGGGCAAGACCGTCGCCGTCCAGCAGGCGACCACCGGCGAGACCTGGGCCGAGGAGAACGGCCTGGACGTCGTGCAGTTCGAGGAGCTCGGCCTGCAGATCAAGGCTCTCGAGACCGGCCAGGTCGACGCCGTCGTCAACGACATCGCCGTGCTGGGCCCGTACGCCTCCGGCAACCTTGAGGTCGCCGCCACGTTCCCCACGGGCGAGCAGTACGGCATCGGCGCGAAGACGGGGAGCACCGCGCTCCTCGACGCCGTGAACGCCACGCTCGACCGGATCCGCGAGGACGGCACGTACAACGAGCTGTACACCGCGCGCATCGGCACCGCCCCCAGCACCGCCTCCTCGGAGGACTGACATGACGACGACGCAGCAGCTCGGCCGCCCGGGCTCCCGCCAGCGCACCATGAGCCCGCGCCGCCGAGCGCGCCTCTCGCGGGCGATCCAGTACGGCGTGCTGCTCGTCGTCGTCGCGGCCGTCGTGGTCGCCGCCGACTGGGACCGCGTCGGCGAGACGATGTTCAACCCGACGGTCGCCCGGGAGATGCTCCCGAGCCTCGGGCAGGCGATGGGCAACACGATCGTCTACACGATCGCCGCCTTCGCCGTGGGCCTCAGCCTGGGCACCGTGCTCGCGCTCATGCGGCTGTCGAGCGTGCGGGTGTACCGGTGGATCGCCACGCTGTACATCGAGTTCTTCCGCGGCATCCCCGCGCTGCTCGTGGTGCTCACGGTGGGCTTCGCCGTCCCGATCGCGTTCGACGTGCGGATCAGCTCGTTGACCGCGAAGGTCGCGATCGGGCTCGGCATGGTCTCGGCCGCGTACATCGCCGAGACCCTGCGCGCCGGGATCCAGGCGGTCCCGAAGGGCCAGATCGAGGCCGCGCGGTCGCTCGGCATGTCGCAGGCCCGCACGATGGCGGTCGTCGTCATCCCGCAGGCCTTCCGCATCGTGCTCCCCCCGATGACCAACGAGGTCATCCTGCTCACCAAGGACACCTCCCTGGTCTTCCTGCTCGGCATGACGGCCGCGCAGTACGACCTGACGAAGATCGGCCGCGAGGCGCTCACCAGCGCCACCGGCGGGCTCACCGGGCTGTTCGTTGTCGGCGCGTGCTACCTGTGCCTGACCATCCCGCTCGGGCTGCTGGCCCGTTGGCTCGAGAACCGCTCCGGAAAGGGCCGCCGCGCATGACCTCCGCCTCCACCACCCCCACCGCTCCCCCGGCGGGCACTGCGCCTGGGGCCGCGCCCATCGTGACCGTCTCCGGGCTGCGCAAGTCCTTCGGCGAGCGCGAGGTGCTGCGCGGCATCGACCTGGAGGTCCGCGCCGGGGAGGTCGTCTGCATCGTGGGGCCCTCCGGCTCAGGGAAGTCCACGCTGCTGCGCTGCGTGAACCTGCTCGAGCAGCCCACCGACGGCCGGATCGAGGTGCTGGGCGCCGAGGTCACCGACCCCGATGTCGACCTGGACCTGGTCCGCACGCACGTCGGCATGGTGTTCCAGCAGTTCAACCTGTTCACCCACCGCACCGTCCTGGACAACTGCACCATCGCCCAGCGCGGGGTGCTCAAGCGCTCCCGAGCCGAGGCCGAGCGCGTCGCCCTGGCGAACCTCGAGCGGGTGGGCCTGGCCGACCGCGCCCATGCCCTCCCCGCACAGCTCTCCGGCGGCCAGCAGCAGCGCGTGGCGATCGCCCGTGCGCTGTCCATGGACCCGCAGCTCATGCTGTTCGACGAGCCGACGTCCGCGCTGGACCCGGAGCTCGTCGGCGATGTCCTCGGCGTCATGCGCGACCTCGCCGAGGCCGGCATGACGATGCTCGTCGTCACCCACGAGATGGCGTTCGCCCGCGAGGTCGGCGACCGCGTCGTCTTCATGGACCAGGGCGTGATCGTCGAGTCCGGCCCCGCCGACCAGGTCATCAGCGCGCCACGCGAGGAGCGCACCCGGGCCTTCCTGCAGCGTGTGCTGGATCCCACGCATCAGCGGACGGGCTCTGGCGCCGACTGACCCGCCGACGGCACTAAGGTCGTCGGGTCAGATTTCACAGCCCTGGAGCAGCCATGCCCGAGTTCCACACCCCGTCACCGGTCGATGTCGACCCCGCGTGGAGCATCAGCTCGCTGCTCGCCCGGCGCGCCGCCCAGGACCCGGACGGCACCCTGATCGAGCGCTCGACCGGGCTCGGCGGCACGTGGACGCCCGTCACCGCCGCGGCCTTCGCCGCCGAGGTCACGGCCGTCGCCAAGGGACTCGTCGCGCGCGGCCTCCAGGTCGGCGACAAGGTCGCCATCATGTCGCGCACCCGGTACGAGTGGAGCCTCGTCGACTTCGCCGTCTGGGCCGCTGGCGGAGTCGTCGTCCCGGTGTACGAGACGTCTTCGGCGGAGCAGGTCGGCTGGATCTTCTCCGACGCTGCTGTCCGCCTGGCGGTGGTCGAGACCGCCGCGCACGCAGCCGTCGCGCAGCAGGGCGCCGGTGGGCTCGACGACGTGCTGGTCATCGACGAGGGCGGCATCGCGGCGCTGATCCGCGAGGGCGCCGACATCTCCGACGACGAGGTGGCCCGGCGCACCGCGCTCGCCACTGGCGACGACCTCGCCACGATCATCTACACCTCCGGCACCACGGGGCGCCCCAAGGGCGTCGAGCTGACCCACGGGAACTTCGTCTCGCTGGTGCTCGGGGCCATCGGCTCGCTCGGGCAGATCTGCTCGGTCCCCGGCGCCCGCACGCTGCTGTTCATGCCGCTCGCGCACGTCTTCGCGCGGTTCATCTCGGTGCTGTGCGTGGCGAGCGGCGCCGTCATCGGGCACACGCCCGACACCCGCAATCTCATCGCCGACCTGGCAGCGTTCCGGCCGTCCTTCGTGCTGGCCGTGCCGCGCGTCTTCGAGAAGGTCTACAACTCGGCCGAGCAGAAGGCCGGCTCGGGCACGCGGCTCAAGCTCTTCCGGTGGGCGGCGAAGGTCGCGATCACGTCCTCGCGCGCCATGGACGAGCCCGGCGGGCCCAGCGTCGTCCTGCGCGTCCAGCAGGCGCTGGCCGGCGCCCTCGTGCACCGCAAGCTCCGCACCGTGCTCGGCGGCAACCTGCAGTACGCCATCTCCGGCGGGGCGCCCCTCGGCGACCGGCTCGGCCACTTCTACCGGGGCATCGGCGTACTGGTGCTCGAGGGCTACGGCCTCACCGAGACCACCGCGCCCACCACCGTGAACCCCCCGGAGTTGCTCAAGGTCGGGACCGTGGGCCCGGCGTTCGCCGGCACGTGGGTCCGCACGGACGACGACGGCCAGATCCTCGTCAAGGGCCCGCACGTGTTCCGCGGCTACCACAACAACCCGGAGGCCACCGCCGAGGCGCTGGTCGACGGCTGGTTCCGCACCGGCGACATCGGCTCGCTCGACGCCGACGGCTACCTGCGGATCACCGGGCGGTCCAAGGAGATCATCGTGACCGCCGGGGGCAAGAACGTCGCGCCCGCCGTGCTCGAGGACCGGCTGCGGGGGCACCCGCTCGTCAGCCAGGTGGTCGTCGTCGGCGACGGCAAGCCGTTCATCGGAGCCCTGGTGACGCTCGACGCCGACATGCTGTCCGGCTGGCTGGCGTCACACGGCCTGCCCACGATGGATGTCGCCACGGCAGCAGCGCACCCGCAGGTGGCGGCGGCGATCAACCGCGCGGCCGAGCGCGCCAACGAGGCCGTCTCCCGCGCGGAGTCGATACGCAAGGTCCGCATCCTCACGATCGACTTCACCGAGGCCAACGGCTACCTCACGCCCTCGCTCAAGGTGAAGCGGGGTGTCGTGCTCCGCGACTTCGCGGCAGACATCGAGGGCCTGTACGTCGACGACCGCACGCCCGCCGGGACGGAGCAGAAGCGCACGCTGAGCCTCAAGCCCGGCTCCCGCTGAGCGCAGCACCGCGCACTGAGGCCGCCGTGCCCCGCTCACGCGCGGGCCACGGCGGCCTCGTCGTCTTTCATGCCCCTCAGGGCGTCGTCAGCCGACGCTGCGCAGCCGGCCGGTGTCCGCCGACTGACTGGGCACCGACGTGCTCGGCGTCGACCCGTCCGACCACCGCAGCACGGCGCCCACCCCGTCGGTGAGGTCCACCGAGCCGTCGTCGGCGAAGGTGAGGCCAGCATCCTGCGCCACGGCGGCCCGTACCAGGGCGACGTCGGCCTGCACCAGGCCCCCGTCCGCGCCCGCGCCCATCGCCTCCAACTCCTCGCGCGTGACGGCGATCTCAAGCGGGTCCTTGTCGATCCACAGCCGCGCCTCGCGGAGGACCGACCCGGGCTGCAGCGCGCCCGCCGCGAAGATCAGCTCCTGCACCTGACCGCGCCGCAGCACGTCCACGACATCGCCGAGCGTGGTCACCGCCCCCTCGCCCCGCCCATGCCCGATGCGGTACTGCTCCAGCACATGCTCCTTGCGCCGGGCACGGTGCTGGCGCAGCGTCTCCTCGACGTTCGCCTGGAACGCCTCCTTGTTCACGCCGTCGGCACGCGAGCCGCCGGGCACCACCACGAGCCGTTCCCGCACATGGTGTCCCACGGCATCCCGCACCAGGCCCACAGCGCGGATGTCGCCCGTGAGCAGCACCAGCTCCGGCGAGCGCTCACTGACCTGCCGGTCCAGCTCGGCGGCGATCGACTGCGCGTTGCGCTCCCAGGAGTCCTCCGCGCGCGTCTCCATGCGCCGCTGGGATGTGCCGCCCTCACGGACCTTGTGCAGCACGTCGTGGTCGCCCTCGACCACCTCCGACTCCGCCACCTTGAGGCCGGACCAGTCCGACCAGCTCAGGTCTGCGCCCTGCCTGTCGACTTCGACGAGCAGGAACCTGGTCCCCTCGTCACCGGCCTGGGCGGCGGGCAGCAGCTCCGGCACGGGGCCGAGCGTCGCCTGCGACTGAGCCGGGGACGCGGACAGGATCCGGTCGACCACCACCCCCTCGCCGTCGGCGATGATGACCCGCCCGTGGGAGCCGAGCACTCCCGTGGGCTGTGCGACGAGCTCGCCGATGTCCTCCATCACCGAGACGGGGGCCCCTTGCTGCTCCAGATCGCGACGCAAGGCCCGCCACCTGTCGAGGGAGTCCGTTCCGCCGGCGGTGTCCGCCGCTGTGGAGTCGAGGTACACCGTGGTGAACGGCGCCGGGCGTCCGAGCAGGGGCTTGAGCCATTGCAGATCCATAGAAGCAGCGCCTCCGGGGGTTGAGGATGTACCCGGCCGCGGCCTCCATGGCCGGGTGCTGACCTCTCCACCCTCTGCCAGATCGTGCGCGCCCGCCACCCGCCAGGGCAGTTCAGGCCTCGCCGGCTGGGCCGTTCGCGATCTCCTCGTGGTGCCGGATGACCTCCTCGACGATGAACGCGAGGAACTTCTCCGCGAACACCGGGTCGAGGTCCGCCTCGTGGGCGAGATCCCGCAGGCGGGCCACCTGGCGCGCCTCGCGGGCGGGGTCGGACGGCGGCAGCCCACGCGTGGCCTTCAGCACGCCGACCTGCTGTGTCGCCTTGAACCGCTCGGCGAGGAGGTACACCAGCGCGGCGTCGATGTTGTCGATGCTGCCGCGCAACCGCAGCAGCTCGGGGGGAAGCTCGTGGGGGGTCTGGTCGTTCACGCGTCGATCCTAGGCGCGGGGGCGGGCCCCGCCCGGGAGGCGCCCGTCAGGCCGACTTCTCGCGCTGCGTCCGCTTGGTGCTCGGCGCGGCGCGCGGGACGAGCGTCGGGTTGACGTTCTCGAGCACGACCTCGCGGGTGATGACGACGCGCTCCACGTCGTCGCGGCTCGGCACCTCGAACATGACCTGCTGCAGGACCTCTTCCATGATGGCCCGCAGCCCACGCGCCCCGGTGCCTCGCAGCAGCGCCTGGTCCGCGATGGCCGTCACCGCGTCGTCCGTGAACTCGAGCTCGACGCCGTCGATCTCGAACATGCGCTGGTACTGCTTCACCAGGGCGTTGCGCGGCTCCGTGAGGATGCGCACCAGCGCGTCGCGGTCGAGCGGCGAGACGGTGGTGATGACGGGCACGCGGCCGATGAACTCGGGGATCAGGCCGAACTTCAGCAGGTCCTCC
>JAEWEI010000111.1 GCA_023389545.1 Actinomycetes bacterium
GCGACCACCGGCAGGTCGTGGGAGACGAAGACGAGGGTGACGCCGGTGCGATCCACGAGCTCGTCGAGCAGGTCGAGCACCTCCGCCTGGACCGTCACATCGAGCGCCGTCGTCGGCTCGTCGGCCAGCAGGACGCGCGGCTCGCACGCGAGCGCCATCGCCAGCGCGACGCGCTGCCGCTGCCCGCCGGAGAGCTGCCACGGGTAGGAGCCCAGGATCCGCTCGTAGTCGTCGAGGCGCACCATGCGGCACAGCGCCGCCGCCTGCTCGCGGGCCTGCGCGCGGGACAGGCCGCGGTGCAGGCGCAGCGGCCCGGCGATCTGGCGGCCCACGGTCATCAGCGGGTCCAAGGCCGTGAGCGGCTCCTGGAACACCATCGCGATCTGCGCGCCGCGGATGCGGTCGAGCTTGCGGCTGGGCAGCGTGAGCAGGTCGACGCCGTCGAGCAGCACCTGGCCCGTCGTCGTCATCCCGTCGGGCAGCAGGCCCAGCACGGCCAGCGCCGTCATCGACTTGCCCGATCCGGACTCGCCGATCACGCCCAGCCGCCCGCCAGCCTCGACGGACCAGCTCACGGAGTCGAGCAGGGTGCGCCCGCCGGAGGTGCGGACTGTCAGGTCGCGGACTTCGAGGAGGCTCATCGGTCACCCCTCAAGTTCGGGTCGTTGCGCTCGCGGAGGCCGTCGCCCAGCAGGTTGAGCCCCAGCACCGTGGCCACCACGGCCAGGCCGGGCAGGATCGCGCCCCACGGCTGCACCAGCATCGTGGCCTGCGCCTCGCGCAGCAGCCGCCCCCAGGAGGCCTGCGGCGGCGGGGCGCCGAGCCCCAGGTAGGACAGCGACGCCTCGGCGAGGATCGCGGAGCCGGACAGCAGCATGACCTGCACCAGCAGCGTGGGGCTGATGTTCGGCAGCACGTGCCGCCGGATGGTGCCCCACCAGCCGGTGCCCGACGCCTTCGCGGCCGTCACGTAGTCCTCGCGCAGCACCCGCGCGGTGTTGACCCGGGTGACCCGCGCGATGACTGCCGAGCCGGCGATACCGATGGCGGCGATGGCCGAGGTGAGCGAGGCGCCGCGCACGGTGACGATCAGCATGGCCAGCAGCAGCGTCGGGAACGCGATGAGCAGGTCCACGACGTTCACCAGCGCCACGTCGAGCCACCGGGTGGTCGCGGCGGCGAGGATGCCCAGCGTCAGCCCGAGCACTGTGGCGATGAGCACCGAGCTCACGGCGACGATCATCGCCGCCTGCGCGCCGCCCATGAGCTGGCTGAGCAGGTCGCGGCCGAGCCGGTCGGTGCCGGCCCAGTGCTCCGCGGACGGGCCTGCCAGGCGGGGGCCGCTGCCGGTGGCGTCGAGGGCATACGGGGTCCAGAACGTGGCGATCACGCCGACCAGCGCGACGAGGCCGACGAGGACGGCGCCCACGATCAGCGACGGGCTGCGGCGACGTGCGGCGCGGCCAGCGGCGTCGGGGGCCGGAGCGAGGGCGTCGGTCCGGGCGGCGGAGACGTCCTCGGGGGTCAGCGACGCCCCGGCGGTCAGGTCGGTGCTCATCGGGCCGCTCCCCTCGTGGCCGCGGCTCCGCGCAGCCGCGGGTCGATGGCCTGCTGCGTCAGGTCGATGAGGAAGTTCACGAGCAGCACCACGGCCGTGATGATCAGCACGAGCGCCTGCACCACGGGCAGGTCGCGGGCCTGCACCGAGTCGAGCAGCAGCGCGCCCAGGCCGGGCAGCGCGAACACGTTCTCCACCACCACGGCGCCCAGCAGCGAGGTGGCCAGCTCGATGCCGAGGATCGCGACCACCGGCACGGCGCCGTTGCGCAGCCCGTGCCGGGCGAGCGCGCGGGTGCGGCTGTACCCGAGGGACCGCGCCGTGCGCAGGTAGTCCTGGTCCAGCACGTCCAGGGTCGCCGAGCGCACGTAGCGGACCATCACCGACGACATGGCGATGGCGACTGTCACCACCGGAAGCGTCAACGAGCGGATCGCCGCCGCCGGGTCGGACCACCCCTGCCGGGGGAATCCGCCCGGGGGCAGCACCCCTGCCTTGAGGGCGAACACCCACACGAGCATCACGCCCACCCAGAACACCGGCACCGCGACGCCGAGTTGGGCCACCGCGGAGACGGCCACCCCCACGACGCCACGGCGCCGCACCGCCGCGATGATCCCCAGCGGCACCGAGATGAGCACCGAGAGCACGAAGGCCGCCAGGCTCAGCGGCAGCGTGACGGGGAGCCGTGCCGCGATGAGGTCGGCCACCGGCATCCGGGACACGAAGGACGTGCCCAGATCGCCGGAGGCCAGGCCCGTCACCCACTGCCAGAGCTGCGCGCCGACCGGCTGGTCGGTGCCGAGCTCGCTGCGGAGCTGCGCGAGCTGGTCGCTCGTGGTCCCGACGCCCAGCGACGTGCCGGCGGCGTCGCCCGGCAGCAGTCGCAGCACGGCGAAGACCACGATGCCCGCGATAGCGAGCGAGACCAGCAGCGCCAGCGCGCGCTGCAGCAGGTGACGGGCCATCAGAGGCTCAGCCCTCCCGGACGATGTCGGCGACGTAGAAGGACTCCGTCACCTGGTCGATCGGGAAGCCGCTGATGTCGGAGCGGGCCACGCGAATCTGCGGGTCGAGGTACAGCCACGCGGACGGCGCCTCGAGGCCGATGGTCTCGTTGACCTTGCGCAGCAGCGCGACCTGCTCGTCGGTCGTCGCGGCCTGGTCGGCGTCGGCCACCCACTGCTGGACCTCGGCGTTGTCGTAGCCCCAGTAGAAGTCGGGGTTGGCGTACCAGACCAGGTCACGCGGGTTCACGTGGCCCATCAGGGTGGTCTCGTAGTCCTTGTCCGTGTAGACCTTCTGGTACCAGGTCGCGTCGTCGATCGGGTTGAGGTTCAGCGTGACGCCCACGGCCGCGAGGTCCGCCTTGATGAGCTGCACGATCGTCTCGTTGTTGTCCCCGGCGACGTAGTCGAGCGAGAACGCCAGGTCGGTGACGCCGGCCTCGGCGAGCAGGGCCTTGGCCGCGGCCGGGTCGTAGGCGTGCACGTCGGCCTGGTCCACGAACCAGTCGTCGGTGGGCGGCACCATCGAGCCGATGACCGTGCCGTAGGAGTCCCACACGGCCGAGCGGATCTTGTCGCGGTCCAGCGCCTTGTACAGCGCCTGGCGCACCCGCACGTCGCTGAACGGCTCGATGCGGTTGTTGAACGTCCAGATCTGCTTGGTGGTGGACGTGCCCTCGGTGATCGTGAAGTCCGGGTTGTCCTCGAACTGCACGAGCTGGTCGGGGGAGTCCTCCGCGATGACCAGGTCCAGGTCGCCGGTGAGCAGCGCGTTGTTCAGCGCCGTCGTGTCCTTGAAGAAGCGGAACGTGACGCCGATGTTCTTGGCCGGCTCGCCCCAGTAGTCGTCGAAGCGCTCGATGGTCAGGTGGTCGCCCTGCGTCCACTCGGCGAACCGGTACGGGCCGGTGCCGTTGTCGCTGGTCAGCTCCGTGTCGCCATCCTTCACGATGGTGACGGAGGCCAGGTAGAACGGCAGCGCCTGGCTGCGGCGGGCCAGTGTGAGCACCACAGTGCCGTCGTCGGGCGTGGCGATGTCCTGGATCACCGACAGGTCGGCCTTGCGGGCGCTCTTCGACTCCGGCGCGA